>JBDSBS010000764.1:0-3435 GCA_039921435.1 Planctomycetota bacterium
CACGCCAAGTTCGCGTGGCCGATCGGTGAACGGCTGGTCGCGCGCGCGATGGCCAAGAAGGACGCCGAGATGCTCAACAGTCTGGCATGGACGATCGTCGATCCGTCGGTCGAGATCGCCGACCGCAATCTGGAACTGGCGCGCAAGGCGGCGTCGAAGGCGGTCGAGCTGACGGGCGAGAAGGAGCCAAACGTGCTCGACACGATGGCCCGCGTGCACGCTTGGCAGGGTGACTTCGCCAAGGCGGTAGCACTGCAGAAGAAGGCCGTGGCGCTGCTGGGTGACGTCGACGACGAGGTGAAGGCCGGGTTTGGGAAGGCGCTCGAGGAGTACGAAACGAAGGCCAAGGCAGGCGGCAAGTAGGCCAGGCAATCAAGTAGGCCAGGCAATCAAGTAAGCCGGGCAATGAGGACGGCGGCTTCTCGTCAGGAGCGCGGCAGTCAGCAGGACTCGCCGCCGTCGCCGACGAACGGCAGAGCGCCCACAAACCGCCGCCCGTAAGCCTTCGTGCGCACCCGAGGATCGAGGATGACGACCTTGCCCCGGTCCTGCTGGCTGCGGATGAGTCGCCCAAATCCCTGGCGGAACTTCAAGATTGCCTCGGGCAGCGAGTGGTCGGCGAACGGATCGCGGCCCTGTGCGCGCAGCGCCTCCATGCGCGCTTGCACGAGCGGGTGGCCCGGACTCTGGAACGGCAAGCGCGTGATGACCAGCAGCGTCAACGCATCGCCGCGCAGGTCGATGCCTTCCCACAGGCTGTCCGTGCCGATGAGCACCGAGGTCGGTTGTTCGCGCTTCTGCACGAGCAGGCGCGCCAACGGTGCTTCGCCTTGCACCAGCAGTTCGATGCCGGCATCGGCGAGCGGTGTGCGCAGGCCTTTGGCGATCGTGCGCACGAAGTCCCACGATGTGCACAGCACCAGGCCGCGGCCGCCGTTGTCGAGCAGGTGGCGCAGCGTGCGCGCGATGACCTCGGCGCGGAACGCGTTGGTCTGCTGCGCGGGGTCCGGCATCGCCTCCTCGAGCACGAGTTCGACGTTGCGGTCGTAGTCGAACGGCGAACCGAGCTTGAGCGTGTCCGCTTCGTCGAGGCCCAGTTGTCGCCGCAGCCAGCCAAAGCTCGGATCGTCGCCCGTGCCGACGGTGGCGCTGGTCAAGATCGCCGTCGGCCCGTTCGTGAACAGGTGTTCGCGCAGGGCGCGGCTCACGTCGAGCGGGGCGCCGCACAAGATGGCGCCGTGGCGCGACGGCTCGATCCAGCGTACGAGTGGCGTCGTGGCTTCCGGATTGTGCACGCAGAGTCCGCGCAACGTTGCACAGAGTGCGTCTAGGCCGTTCGCGCGCGCCTGCAGCTCCATGCGCGCGTCGACTTCTTCGGTGCGCACTGCCGCCGTCGCCAGCTCCGTGCTCAGCGCGCGCAGCACGGGCGTCAACGGCTCCTCGATCGAAAGGTCGCGCAGAGGCAGACCTTCGCGCGACGGGCTCTGCTGCAGCCGCTCCTCGATCTCGGCGAAGAAAGCTTCGTTGTGCTGGTGTGCCTCTTCCCACAGGATGCGCGCGACCGGCGTGCCGTGGCGAGACAGCAAACTCTTGTCGCTGCGCCGCGCGTGCAGGCGCCGCAGGTGCCAGCCGACCGTGCGTGCGCCGATGCGCAGGCCGAGGCTCTCGGTGGCGGTGCGTTCGAGGTGGTGCGCTTCGTCGAAGATGACGACGCGGTGGGCGGGCAGATAGGAAGCACCTGCCATGCGCAAGGCCAGGTCGGCGAAGTAGAGCGCGTGGTTGACGACGAGCACCTGCGCCGTCTGCATGCGGCGCCGCGCGCGTTGCCAGTGGCAGTGGTCGAAATGCTTGCAGGCGCGCTGCAGGCAGTTGCCGTGTTCGGCCTGCACTTCCTCCCAAACCTCGGGCATCGGTGGGAAGTCGAGGTCCTGGCGCGTGCCGTCCTTGGTCTCGAGCGACCAATCGACGATGCGGCGCAGCTGGCTGTGCCGTTCGGGATCCTCGAACAGGTACTGCTCGCGCTCGGCGAGGTGCATGCGGCGCAGGCAGAGGTAGTTGTTGCGGCCGATCGCGGTCACCGATGACCACTCGAACGGCAGCACCGCGTGCAAAAACGGTAGGTCCTTCTGCTCGAGCTGTTCTTGCAGTGCGATCGTGCGCGTCGAGATGACGATCGGGCCTTGACCCTGGTGGCTGTCGGCGTGCAGAGCCGCGGGCAGCAGATAGGCGAACGACTTGCCCGTGCCCGTGCCGGCTTCGGCGATCAGGTGCCGGCCGCTGGCGAGTGCACGCTCGACGGCTTCGGCGAACTGAACCTGCTGCGGGCGCACCTCGAAGTCGGTCAGCCGGCGTGCGATCGGACCCTCTGGTCCGAGCAGCGCGCGCACGCCGCGTTCGGGGTCGCCGGTCATGCGGCGGCTCTCCGGCCGCGGCCCTTGGTGGTCGCATGTGCGGAGCACGGCGCGCGATCGCCCATCGGCCGGCGGCTTCTCGCGCGCGACTGCCGCGCGCGTGGTGTGCGTCGGTTGTCGTGCCCTGCGTGCGCCATGCGCCGGGATCAGAGCGGTTGGCGTGCAGCGAGTCGAGTCCGCTTGCATGGCGGCGCTCTCGGCCGCGGTCGAAGAGACGTCGAGTCGGCAACGGCCGGAACGAGCCGCGGGCGCCGATATCGTCTCGATCCACGTCCGCTCGACCTGCGGAGTGCGCGACGACGCCAGGAGCGAGTGTAATTCAGAACCTCGTACCGAACGTTCCGGCCCGATCACTTAGCTCGAACATGAACAGCCAACCAGCGCCAGCGGGGCCCAGAGCCGGCCCGATCGTTGCGGATGGCTGGTCCGCGGCGGTCGAGCACCATGCGCCCTGGGTGTTCGGGTGGTTTCGGCGCCGGTTCGGGCCCGATCACGCCGAAGACCTCGCCCAAGAAGCGCTGCTCATCGCGCTCGAAAGCTCCCGGCGGATCCGCGATCCGCGACGCCTTGCCGGCGCGCACCAACGGGCGTTTCGAAGCAGCCACCTTCCTCGGTCCAGCGGTGCGCGCGGGCAAGGCGTGGGCGCAGCAGCGGGTTGTCGCGGTGCTCGATCGCATCGAGAACGACAACCAGGCCGTGGGACGCGTGACATTCGGTGTGTCATACCACCTCGAGTTGCTCTCGCTGTTGTTCGACTTCGATGCCGCGTCAGCCGAGCGCCGCGCCGGGAGTTTGCTCGAGCTCATTCCACCCGGGCGCGATCGCGACTGCTCCAAGCGCGGGGCCGTACTCGTCTTCCTGTTGCGCTGCAATGCCGAGGTCTTTGCGCCGCGAGTGGTCGCGGCCTTCCGAGAACAGTTCCGACGCGGCGACCAGGCGACCTTCGTCGGACCGCTGCTCGCGTGTCCGCCGCACCTGGCCACCGACACGGTCCGGGAAGCGCTCGTCGATGCGCGCTGGCTCG
>JBDSBS010000765.1:0-2572 GCA_039921435.1 Planctomycetota bacterium
AGATCGGCGAAGGCGGTTTCGGGGTCGTGTTCTTGGCCGAGCAGGAGCAACCCGTGGCCCGCAAGGTCGCGCTCAAGATCGTCAAGCTCGGCATGGACACTCGGCAGGTGGTGGCGCGGTTCGAACAGGAACGCCAGGCGCTGGCGTTGATGGAACACCCCAACATCGCACGCGTGCTCGACGCCGGCGCCACGGACACCGGCCGCCCCTACTTCGTGATGGATCTCGTCAAGGGCGAGCCGATCACGTCGTACTGCGACAAGAACAACCTCTCGATCGAAGAGCGCCTCGAGTTGTTCGCGCAGGTCTGCCACGCCGTCCAGCACGCCCATCAGAAGGGCATCATCCACCGCGACATCAAGCCGTCGAACGTGTTGGTCGGCACCCAGGACGGCAAGCCGCAGGCCAAGATCATCGACTTCGGCATCGCCAAGGCGACCAGCAGCAAACTCACGGACAAGACGTTGTTCACCGAACACGAGCAGGTCATCGGCACGCTGCAGTACATGAGCCCCGAGCAGGCCGATGGCTCGCTCGACATCGACACGCGTGCCGACGTCTACTCGCTGGGCGTGCTGCTCTACGAACTACTGGCCGGCAGCACGCCGTTCGATCGCAAGACGCTCGGCGCGGCGATGTACGGCGAGGTCAAGCGCATGATCCGCGAGGTCGAGCCGCCCCGGCCGTCGACGCGACTCAGCGACTCGCACGAACTCCTCGAGCGCATCGCCGCCAATCGCCGAGTCGAACCCAAGCGCCTGGGCGCGCTGGTGCGCGGCGAGCTCGATTGGATCGTCATGAAGGCGCTCGAGAAGGACCGCTCGCGCCGCTACGAGACTGCCAACGCGCTGGCTGCGGACGTGCGCCGCTACCTCGCCGGTGACGCCGTCGTTGCCGCTCCGCCGAGTGCCGGCTACCGCGTGAGCAAGTTCGTGCGTCGCCACCGCGGTGTCGTCGTCGCCGGGGCCGCCGTTGCCATCGCCTTGCTCGTTGGCGCCATCGGCTTTGCATGGCAGGCCACCGTCGCCCAAGGCGAACGCGACCTCGCCGTCGTCGCGCGGCAGGCCGAGGCGCAAGAGCGCAACAAGGCCAACCTGCTGGCCGCCTCCGAAAGTGAGCAGCGAACGGTCGCGGAGAGCAACGAACGAAGGGCCACGGCGATCAACCAGTTTTTGGTCACGATGCTCGGTTCGGCCGACATCCGCGAACTTGGCCGCGAGGCCAGGGTCGCGCAGGTTCTCGACCGGGCGGCAGCGACCGTCGGCGCGGCGTTCGTGGATCGGCCCGAAGTCGAGCTGACGCTGCGCCAGATCCTCGGTGCCACGTACCTGTCGCTGGGCATGCTCGACGAGGCGGCGCCGCACATCGAGGCGGGGCTCGAACTCAACCGACAGGTGCACGGCGAAACGTCCGCCGAGTTTGCGGACAGTCTGCGCCAGCTGGGGCTCTGGAAAGAACAGAAGGGCGATGTAGCCAGCGCGCGTGAGACCTTCGAACGAGCCATCGCCATCGCGCAGCAAGTCAGCGGTGCGGAAGACGTGACCACGCTCGACTTGCAGATCCTTTACGCAAACTGTCTCGTGAAACTCGGCCGCCAGCCCGAAGCCGAGCACCTGCTGCGCGAGGCGCTCGCCGCGCGGACCCGCACGTTCGGTCGCGATGTCGGCGGCACGCAGATCGCGATCAACAGCCTTGCCGTGTTGCTGCACAGACAGGAACGACTCGACGAGGCGGAGACTCTGTACCGCGAGGCGGCGGAGATCGGCGAGCGCACGTTGGGTCTCGAACACCCGGATACGCTCACGGCACGCATGAACCTGGCCAGCGTGCTGCGCTCGCGCGGCGATGTAGCGGCCGCAGAACCGTTGATGGCAGCGACCTACGCGAGCACGAAGAAGGTGTTCGGCGAGCTGCATCCGAGGACCGGCGCTGCTGCGTTGGTGCTGGCCCGGCTCTACACTGCCCTCGGTCGTTACAAGGATGCGCTGCCGCTGCACGAGGAGAGCCTCGCCCTGCTGCGTCGTGCGGAAGGCGAACGCACTGCCAGCGTCGTCAAGGCAAAGCTCGAGCTCGCCATGACCCTGAGCCAGATGGGCGACACGAAGCGCGCCGTGCCGATCCTGCGCGATGGTGCTGAGCTGTCTACTGCCCTGTTCGGCCCACAAGACCGGGAGAGCCTCGGGGCTCGCCTGGACCTGGCCAACACGCTCGTCAAGGATGGGCAGAAGGAAGAGGCCGAGACGATGTTTCGGGATCTGTTGCCGGCGATGCGCGCGTTGGGCGAAGACGATGTGCTGGCCATCATCACCACCAACAGCTACGCCGTGATGTTGCTCGGGCAAGAGAGGTATGCGGAGGCAGAGCCTTTCGAACGCAAGGCGCTCGACGACGGCCGTCGGGTGCAGGGCGAAGACCACAAGAACACTCTCATCACCCAGGTCAACCTGGTCTCCACGTTGCGGGAGCTCGGTCAACTCGACGAAGCGGCGGTGCTCGGCCTCGACGCCGTCGAGCGCTTTTCGCTCGGGCTCGGTCCTTCACATCCCAGCACCGCCGCTGCCCGCAGCGTCTA
>JBDSBS010000766.1:0-9689 GCA_039921435.1 Planctomycetota bacterium
CGCGTCGTCATGCATGGCTGGCCTGAGGAGTCAACGAGTGTAGGACCAGGCGCAGGCGCTCTCGCACGGCTTCGCTCGCTGGCAGCAGCGGCAGGCGCATCGCGGGTTCCGAGATGCCTAGCAGCGCCAGCGCAGTCTTGATCGGGATCGGGTTGGGCTCGGCGCTCAGCGCCTCGAAAAGCGGCAGCAGTTGCGCATGCAGCGCGCGTGCGCGCACGAAGTCGCTGTTGGTCGCGGCGTGCAGGAGATCGCGCACGAGGGTCGGCACGGCGTTGCCGGCGACGGAGACCACGCCTCGGCCACCGACCGCGATCGTCGGCAACAAGAGAGCATCGTCGCCGGCGAGCAGCGTGCGATCGGCGGGCATCTCGGCCGCGATGCGCGCGATCTGCTGCAGGTCGCCCGAAGACTCCTTGATGCCGACCATCGTGGGCAACGACCACAGAGAACGCGTCGTCGCGGGCAGCAGGTTGGTGGCTGTGCGCGCCGGCACGTTGTAGGCGACGATCGGCAGCGCAGGCACTGCGGCCGCGACGGCCTGGTAGTGGGCGAGCAGTCCAGCCTGTGTCGGCCGCGTGTACGGCGGCACGACAACCAGTGCGCCGTGGGCGCCGAGTTCGCTGGCTCGACGCGTCCAGACCACCGTCTGCAACGTAGACTGGGCGCCCGTGCCGACGAGCACCTTGGCCTTGCCCGCGTGTTCCAGCGAGGTCTCGATGACGTGGTCGCGTTCTGGATCGCTGAGCATCGCTGCTTCGCCGGTCGAACCGAGTGCGACGACGAAGTCCGCGCCATGGCCCGTCACATGACGAACGAGCCTGACGAAGGCGCTGGTGTCGATGGCGCCGTCGGGAAGGAAAGGCGTCGCGAGGGCCACGCCAAAGCCACTGCCGAAGAGCTCCTTGGCGACAAGGCTCATGAGTTGCTTCCCGCGAGTCCGCGGAACAGTGGATCGAGCACGTTCGCCGCGACGTCGTCCATCGTGAAAACGCCCTTGTGGTGGCATGCGAACGTCGCGGCCGCCAACGCGCCATCGGCGAACGCCGCGGCGCTGCGCGCGGTGTGCACGAGCTCGAGCACTTCGGCAGGCGCATCCATGCCGACGCGGTGCTCGCTGTAGGTCGAGCCCGCGCGCACGACGGCGACGCTGAGTTCGTCGCTGCGCAGGGGGCCACCGATCGACCAGGACCTCTTGCGCGAACAGCCCTCGAGAATGGTGGCCGCCAGCAGCTTCGCCGTGCCCGATGGCGCATCCTGCTTCTTGGCCTGGTGATGTTCGATGAGGTAAGGGTCGAGCGTGGCGTCCGTGGCGCAGAAGCGGGCGAGCACGAGTGCGAAACGGCGCAGCAGCGCGACGCCGAGCGAGAAGTTGGGTGCGGTTACGACACCGATGCGATCGCCGACGCGTTCGGCCAGGTCGGGCACGGACCACCCGGTGCTGCCGATGACGAGCGGTGTGCCCGTGGCCAGAGCCCATTCGATGCGCTGGGGCACCGTCGTGCCGCTGGATGCTTCGATCGCGACTTCGACGCGTGGGGTCGGCGGCTGCTCGCGAGCGACCTGCCACGTGAGGTCGTCGCCGAGTCGCTTGGCAATGGCGGAACCGAGCCGCCCCTGACCGAAGAGGCCCACGCGAGAAGGGGGCTTCATTGGGACTCCTCGGCCGATTTCGTCTGGGCAGTCGTGGCGTCGTTGCGCACGGGGCGCACCTCACCAAAGAACTCCGCGTGCAGCTTCTGCATTGCCATGGCCATCTCCTCGTGCCGAACGACGAACGACAAGTTGCGTGAGTTGCCGCCAAAGCTGACGACCTCGGGACGGATCGGTTGTATCGCGCGGCAGGCGCGCGCCAGCGCGTCGTGGGAACCGCGCAGACCTTCGCCGACTGCAGCGACGATGGCGCGGTCAGGCGCGACCTCGACGCGGGCGAGGCCATTGAGCGCTTCGACGAGCCGTTCGATCGGCGCATCCGGTTCGACGGTGCAGGCGACCGAAACCTCGGCGGTGGCGACGATGTCGACGCAGATGCCGAGTTCGCCGAATGCGGCAAACAGCCGTGCCAGGTAGCCGCTGGCCGCGAGCATGCGCGTGCTCGTCATCGTCAGCACGGTGATCGGGCCGCGGGCCGCGAGTGCTGCTATGCCGCCGCGGCTCGTCGCGTGGTGCCTTGGGTCGATCGTCGTGAAGGCACCGTGCGGTCGCTGCGTGTGGCGAACGGTGACCGGAATGCCAGCATCGACCGCGGGCTGGATGGTCGCCGGATGCAGCACCTTGGCGCCGAAGGCCGCCAGTTCGGCCGCCTCGGCCGGGCTCAGTGAGGCGATCGGGCGGGCGCTTGGCACGATGCGTGGATCCGCAGTCAACACGCCTTCGACGTCGGTCCAGATCTGCACCTCGGTGGCGTCGAGCGCTTCGCCGAGCAGCGCGGCCGACCAGTCGCTGCCGCCGCGGCCCAGCGTCGTCGTGTAGCCCTGCGCGGTTGCGCCAACGTAGCCCTGCGTGACCACGACTTCGCCCTTGGCGAGGGAGGGGCGCAGGTGTTCGGCTGCGAGCGTGCGGATCGCGGCGCGTTGTGGTGTGGCACCGCCAAACCGGTCGTCGGTGCGCAACACGAGGCGCGCGTCGTGCGGTGCTACGGCCACACCACGGTGTCGCAGCACGGCCGCAAACACGGTCGTAGCGATGCGTTCGCCGTGCGTGACGATGGCGTCGCTCGTGCGCGGCGTCAGCTCGCGCAGCAGCGTGACACCGCGCAGCAGCACCTCGAGTTGGTCGCGCATGGTCGCCAGTTCGGCGAGGCACGGTCCGGCGATGGCACCGTGGAGCCCGAACAGTTCGTTCGCCGCGATCGTCGCCCGCTCGAAGATGTCTGCCACCGTCGCCATCGCCTCGTCGACGCGGCCGTCGTGCGCGAGCCGCGCCGCCGCAAACAGCGCGTCCGTGGTCTTGCCCATCGCCGACAACACCACGCACGGCTGCTGCGCGCGCGCTGCGATGACGAGATCCGCGACCTGCCGCATGCGATTGCTGTTCTCGACCGACGACCCACCAAACTTCATGACGATCACGGGCGGGCACTCGAAAGCAGGATCTCGGCCATGTGGATCAGTTGCGCGCAGCCAGCGCGCAGCTCCGTGCCCGTGATGAACTCGTCTTCGGTGTGAGCGACCTTGATGCTGCCCGGGCCGCAGAGCACGACCTGTTGCCCGCCGATCACGCGCCGCAGCCGCGGCGCATCGCTGCCAAACGTCACCGGGGCGTGCGGGAAGCCGGGCAGGTTCGTGAAGCGATCGGGCGGCGTGTGCGACAGTTGCTCAACCGAACCGTCGGCCGGAGCCAGCTCGCGGGCCAGTTCGAGGAACTTCGAGTCGGGCAGCGAACGCACGAACAGCACGGCTTCGGCAAGTGGCGGCACGATGTTGGGTGCGCTGCCGCCGGCCATGGTGCCCAGGTTCCAGATCTCGGGACCCAGCTCCGCGTCGTCGCGCGTCGGCAGCTTGCGCAGGCGCTGCAGCCAGTCGAGCAGTGGCCAGATCGCAGAACGTCCGAGCTCGGGCGTGCCCGAGTGCGCGGCAATGCCCGTGGTCTGCAACCGCAATTGCAGCGATCCGCGCTGGCCCGTCGCGAGCTTGTTCTCCGTCGGTTCGCCGTTGATCGCCGCCAGGCAGGTCCGCAGCTGCGGGGCAAGGGCGGCCGCCGCGGTGGCGCCGATGCTGTCCGTTTCTTCGCCGACGACGCCGAGCCAGGCCAGGCCGCTGTGGCCGCGCGCCAGCAGTTCGACGATGGCGCCGAGCTGGGCAACGATCTGTCCCTTCGCGTCGCAGGTGCCTCGCCCCTGCAGCAGGTCGCCCTGGCGCCGAGGCGGCAAGAACGGTGGCACGGTGTCGAGGTGCGTCGAAAACAGAAGTCGCGGCGCGCCCCAGGTGGCGAGCACGTTGGTGCGGCCAGGTTCGACCGGTTGCAACACGACGGTGGCACCGAGGTCTTGCAGCAGGGAACGCAGCCCGGGGAGGCCATCGTCTTCGCGACCGGTCGTCGTGTCGGCGCGGCAGAGCGCCTCGGTGCGATCGAGCAGCCACGTGGCTGAAAGTGCGCCATGCGGCGCGGAATGGGGTGACGTCACGAGCTGAGCTCCGCAGAAGAGACCGAATCGGGCCGCTGGCGGAGCCTGTGCACCACACGTCTGGCACTCCGCACCAGGTGACCAGTGCGACAGCCGTGGGGTATTAGCCCCAGCGGCCAACCGCCGCACCGACCACGTGCGCGCAGCTTCGGCGACCGTCACCTTTCGCCGGCGCTGCGAGCGGGCTGGTCGCCCTCACACCGGGTACTCGTCGCGGCCGCTCCTCCAGCGGTCCACGCACCATGCCTGCGATGCGCGTGTCGGTCAAGTGCGGTCCACCCGAATGAGCCGCGCCACTTGGCCACTTCGTGCGGTCGGTTCCCGCTGGTCGCGCGGAATGGGTAGCCTTGTGGTGCGGTCGTCTGGTGAACTCATGCCAAGTGCCTGGTCGTCCCTCGTTCTCGTTGCCTGCCTGTTCGGCGTCGATGCAAACGCACAGCTTCCGGTGTTGACGGTAGGCGGCTTCAACCCTTCCTTCACCGATCTGCCGCAGGCAGTGGCCGCGGCCGTGCCTGGTTCGATCATCGAAGTGCGGCCCGGCAGCTACACGGGCTTCACGACCAACAAGCCGCTGCACATCGTGCTCGACTTCACGGCGGCGACGGGATCCGTGCACGCCGCACCCGGCAGCGCCTACGCCATGACGGTGAGCGGCCTCACCTCGGGCCGATTCACCGTGGCCGGACGCGGTGCTTCGGTGCAGCCAGGCACCTTGGGCGCCATCCGCATCGTCAACACGAGCGTCTATGTGATGCTGGAAGGTCTCACGGTCGCCGCTGCTGGCATGCGAACGGCCATCGATGTGCAAAACGCGACGACGGTGTTCGTGCAACGCTGCGCGTTGACCGGCACGCCATCCCTGCAGCTGCAGGACGCGACGTTGGTCAGCAGCGAGGTCAGTTGGGCGAGTCCCGGCGGTTCCGCGGTGGTCGCCAACCACGGCCATCTCGACTTCGCGCACGGCAGTTTCCGAGGCTTTCAGCTGCCGGCTATCAGCGTCACCGACTGCGACGTTCGCCTGGCCGGCAACGGCTCGACTCCCATCGAGGTGAGCGGTTCTCCCACTGGCCCAGTGTCCGCCTTCGAAGCGATCATCAGCCGCGTGCAGTGGCAACAGAATCACTTTGCGCTGATACCGGCCGGCGGTGCGCCGGGGTTCGTGAACATGGGCGGCACCGTGTTTCCGGCCGCCGTGCCGGGTCTGGTCGCCAGCGGTGCATCGCTGGGTGGCACGGCGAGCGTGCGCATGACTGGCTCGGGCCTGCCCGGCTTGATCGGCTTCAACGCACTGGCGCCGCAGTTCTCGCTCTTCGAACTAACTGCGATCTACCTCGACCCGGTGTCGCCGGTCATCGCCGCGATTGGCATCGTCGACCCGACCGGCTTGTCGCTGTCCGCGGTGGTCCCAAACGCCGCGACGCTGCGCGGCCAGACGTTTTGCTTGCAAGGCATCGTGTGGCAGTCGAACGGCTGGCCGGTTTGGAGTGCGGCAGGGCTGTGGACGGTGTTGTGACGGAGTGCGCGGCCTGCGCGTGCGGATGTGGCGTCGCGTCCGAGCCTGCAGTGCACTCGAATCTGTCCCCCGGCTCGGCGTCGACGCGCTGAGCACCCGAACGACAGCTTCGCACCAGGAACCCTCGCTGGTCGACCGCGAGTCCTGCGCACGTTCCTTGCGTTCTCCACGATGATGCACGCCTGAACCATCGCATCGATCGCCGCCTTTGCGGTCGCCGGCGCCTCGACACCGAGGTGCTTCTGCGCCGGCATTGTCCAGCGGACTTTCATCAACCCGCCTCACAAAGTCGGTGACTTTTGTAGATGCACCCGCCACCGATCCACAAAAGATCGGGCCACGGCGCGCTACTTCACGAACTTCGCCAGCGCTCCGACGACGTCTATCTGCTCGCCCTCGGTGAGCCCTTGGAAGATCGGCAGCGCGAGTGCTTCCGCCGCGGCCTGATCGGCGACCGGGAAGTCCTTGGCCTCGGCACCCAGGTATTCGAAGCACGGCTGCCGGTGGAACGGGATCGGGTAGTAGACCGCGCAGCCGATGCCTTGCTGGCGCAGGTGCGTAATCGCGGCGTCGCGCCGTTCTTTGGGCACGCGCAGCACGAACTGATGGTAGGCGTGGCGGTCAGTGTCGGTCGGCAAGCGGGCCCAGTCGAGCAGTCCCGCCTCGGCAAACAGGTTCCGGTACCTCGCCGCGTTCTCGCGCCGTAGCGTAGTGACCTTCTCCATATAGCTCAGCTTGACGCGCAGGGCGGTCGCTTGGATCGCATCCATGCGGAAGTTGCCGCCGATCATGTGGTGCCGATAGAGCTCGGCCTGCCCGTGGTTGCGCAGCAGCTTGCAGGTCGCTGCAAAGTCGGAGTCGTTGGTGGTCAGGAAACCGCCGTCGCCGATGCCACCCATGTTCTTGGTCGGGAACGTCGACCAGCCCGCGCACAGACCAGCGCCGCCGACCATGCGACCATTGTGTTTGGTGCCGATCGCTTGGGCGGCATCTTCGATCAGAGGCACCGAGAACTTGCGGCAGATCGCGAGCACCGATTCGACGGCGAACGCGGCGCCGAACAGGTGCACGGCCATGACGGCCTTCGGCTGCTTGCAGCGACGCAGGGCGTCTTCGAGCCGCTGCGGATCGATGTTGAGGAACACAGGTTCGCTGTCGACGAAGACCGGGGTGGCGCCGACGCGCGCGACGACACCGGCGGTGGCGAAAAACGAGTAGGTCGGCAGCACGACTTCATCGCCGGGCCCGATGCCGAGCGCCATGAGCGGCGCCAGCAGCGCGTCGGTGCCCGATGACATCGAGATCGCGTGCTTGCAGCCGAGGTAGGCCTCGAGTTCGCGTTCGAAGTTCTCGACCTCAGGCCCGAGGATGTAATGGCCGCTGCGAACGACGCGGACGACGGCGGCTTCGACTTCGGCCAGTTGCGCCTTGTCGCGAGTGAGATCGATGAGAGGAACCGGCATGTGGGCGCCCAGGATAGGGAGCGCGTGCGCCAGCGGAAGGGCGCAGCTTCGGATGGTCTGCGGCGAGCCGGGATGGGTCGAGGCGGCGGTTCCCGTGTCGAGCACGGCTTTGCACGGCCGCATTGCTGCGGTCGGCTGCTACGTGCGGTGCAGCGTGCCCTGACGCCAGCGGTCGGCCAGCGTGTAGATCGGCTCACAGAGCAAGTCGACGACCGGCATCGCGGCGAGCAGGCTCTCGTCGAACGAAGGCTCGGTCTCGGTCACGGCGTCGGCGAGGGCTGCGTAGCGGTTGCGGTAGCCGCCGAGCACGCCGCGCAGCGCCTGTGCGTCGAGGTTGGCATGGAAGCGAACGTGTAGCAGCGTGATGCCGACGGCCTGGTTCTGCTCGACCTCGGGCACGAGGATGACCGTGCGTTCGTCGCTGCGGCCTTTCGCGACGAGGCACTGCTTCTCCATCGCGACGAGGTGCTTGGTGCCCTTGAGGACCGGGTTCTTGTTGGTGCGGGAACGCAGGCTCGCGGCGACGCCGCGCTGGTCGATGACGTGGATCTGGGCCGCGCCGGTTTCGATGTCGCCGTCGATGCGGTAGCGAGTGCTGCCCAGCACCTCGATCACGGCCGGGTCGAGGCCGGCGAGTGCGCGCAGGTCGCGGTAGCCGAGCCGATCGCGACCGGCGCCCGCTTCGACGAGCGCGCGCACGAGCGGCACCGTCAGCAGTGCTTCGTCGGCGCGCGAGATGCCGACCGTGACGGTCTTGGCCTGGTGCTTGATGGCGTCGACGGGCCGCGTCAGCTGGTCGATGCCGTGGGTCAGTTCTTCGGTGAGCCGATCGACGACCACGCTGGGCGTGCCCGGTTCGCCGAACTCCACCGCAAAGACGTCGAGCGGCATCAGGCCCAGCGCGTAGTTGCACAACGAAGTGAGGCGTGCGGCGGTGCGCGCTTCGAGCGTGCCATCGTAGCGGCCGAGCAGCAGGTCCTTGCGAAACTCGATCCAGTGCGTCTGCAACTGCGGGCGCAGTTGTGCAAACACATCGTCGCCAGGTGTTCCTTCGGCAAACACCTCTTCGATGGCGCCGCGCATGCGCCGCAGGGGCAGGGCCAACTCGTCGATCGCGAGCGCCGTGCGGTAGCCGAACAGGTGACCCGCCATCGTCGACAGCACGTAGCCGAGCGAAGGGTGCACGGCGGGCACTTCGATCAAAGCCGCAGCCGCCGTGAAACGCGTCTCACCGGCCGTCGCGATGACGATGGGGCAAGCCTTGTGGGCCTTGTAGATCGCGACTTCCTTGGCCACGTCGTCGGCCGTCGAACCGGTGAGGCCGGCGGCGCAGATCAGGATCATCGGCTCGCACGACAGGTCGATGTGCTTCTTGTCCTCGGTCGAGTCGCAAGCGATCGACTTGTAGCAGAGCTCGCTGAGCTTGATGCGAACCTCGGCGGCGGCGATGCGGTTCTTGCCGTTGCCGACCAGGGCCCAGTAGCGGCGCTGCGGCGCGTGCGCGCGCGCAATCGCGGCGATCGCGGCGTCTTGTTTCAGCACGGTGCGCATCACGGCGGGTAGCTCGAGCAGGGCGGTGAGCAGTTCGTGCTCGGCCTGGTCGTCGGCACAGCCGGCGGCGCGCGCCAAGGCCAGTGCTAACAGCTGCCCTGCCGCACACTGGGCATAGAACGCCTTGGTGCTGGCGACGCTCATCTCGACGTCGCGGCCGTCGCTCGTGAAGAGCACACCATCGGCCTTGTCGCAGAGGTCGCTGCCGCGGCGGTTGACGATCGCGAGCACGACGGCGCCGCGGCTGCGAATGAGATCCACCGTGCGGTTAGTGTCGGTCGTCGTGCCAGACTGCGAGATGGCGACGATCAGCGTGTCGCTCATGTCGTCGCGCATGCCGAAGCCCGACAGTTCTGTGGCGGGCATCGCCTGCACTGGGATAGCGGTGCTGGCGAGCGCGTCGGCGATCGCCACCGCGACGGCCTGACCGGCGACGGCGGCCGTGCCCTGGCCGATGACGAGGATGCGGCGCGTGCTGCCCTTGCGAAGTGCGTCGATCGCCTTCGTCGGCAACGCACTTGGCGGCAGCACCGTGTGCAGGCGCTTGCCAACCCGAACGATGCGGCCGCGCAGCGTCTTCTGCAGCGAACCAGGCGCCTCGCCGATCTCCTTCTGCAGGAAGTGGCGGAACTCGCCGCGGTCGATGTCGCGCGTAGTTACCGCTGCGCGCGACAGGTTCTTCTCGGTGAGCGGCATCGGCGTGCCGTCGTAGGCGATGCGGTGGATGCCGGCGAGTTCGCCCGCGTGTTGGCGCGCGAGCACGACTACCTGGCCGCGCGAAGCGCTCGGGTTCTGCGGGTTGCCCGGCGTCTCGCCGTCCATGCGCAGGTAGCGCTCGCACTCCTCGATGACGCCGTAGGGCTCGCTGGCGACGACGAACGTGTCCTCGGCGATGCCGACGTAGAGAGCTTGGCCCGAGCCGCGCAGCGACAGCGCGAGCCGATGTGGATCGAGTGTCGTTGCGGCGCCGATCGCCACCGAACCTTCGAAGCTCGCGACCGTGCGGCGGAACGCTTCGCCAAAGTCGTTGCCTTCGCGC
>JBDSBS010000767.1:0-11244 GCA_039921435.1 Planctomycetota bacterium
GATCCAAGATCGCGCCACCGATATCGCCACCGCTATCCAACGCTTGAGCGTGCTCGGGATCGGCAACCCATTGCGGAGCGGGGCCGTCGACCAGTTGGCGCAGAACACGACACGCTTGCTCACACGACTCACCGAGACCCATGTGGTGCTGAGGGAGGGCAGGAAGGCCGATGGCGCGGCTTCGCTCGCAGTCAACGACCGCGATCTCCAAGCCGTGTCGTCACTGATCGGTGCCATGCGTCGCGACGAGCGCCGCCTGGCCGTTCAGCGCCTCAAATCTGCCGGCCAGCTCAGCCGGCAGCGCCGTGTCGTCTTCGTCGCGCTCAGCGTAACGACCACCTTGTTCGTGGTCCTGCTCGGCTGGTCGCTGCTGCGCAGCACGGTGCGCCGCTTGCTCGTGATCCAGGACAACGTACAACGCTTCGCCGGCGATCTCGATCTGACCCCACCGATACCGGCCAGTGACGAGATCGGACAAATCGACAAGGCAGTACACGAAATGGTGGGCACCATGCGGGCCCAACGCCGGGACAACGACATGTTCATCTACAGCGTCTCGCACGATCTGCGGTCGCCGCTGGTCAACCTGCAGGGCTTCAGCAAGGAGCTGGCTCGCTCGACGCAGGCCTTGCGGGAGGCCGTGAACACGGCGGGTATGGCCGTGGACGCGCGCCAATCCATCCAGCGCATCACCACCGAGGAGATGCCCGAAGCGCTGCACTACATCGACCTCGCCGTGCAGAGACAGGCGCGCATCATCGAGTCCTTGCTCAGCCTGTCACGCGCCGGCCGCGTCGAGTATCGCCGGACAAGGGTCGACCTCGACGAGTGCGTGCGCGCTCTTGTGTCGCAGATCCAGCATCGCGATGGCATGTCCCACGTCGAGATCCTAGTCGGCAAGCTTCCCCCGGTGCACGGCGACCGCGACGCCCTGGAACGTCTGTTCGACAACCTCCTCGTCAACGCGATCAACTACCTGTCCAAGGAGCGACCCGGCAAGGTCGAGATCGGTTGCACCGAGGCGACGGCCAGTTCGGTGGTGGTGTTCGTGCGCGACAACGGGGTCGGCATTGCCAAGGAGCACATCGAACGGGTCTTCATGCCGTTCTCGCGCTTCGCCGGAGGACAGGGTGAAGGAATCGGCCTGTCGCTCGTACGACGCGTCGTCGACCGACACCACGGGAGCGTCTGGATCGAATCCGAACCCTCCCTCGGCACGACGGTTTTCGTGAGCCTGCCAGCTGACGCTGTCGGAACGATGACCTAGGCGCCATGCTGCAACCAACGCGGCAGCGTGCAAACATGGACCCCAAGAACATCACCGTACTGCTCGGCGAAGACGACGACGGTCACGCCCTGCTCGTGCAGAAGAACCTCGAACGCGCCGGCTTCACCGGCCAAATCGTGCGACTACGCGATGGGCGCGAAGTACTCGACTACCTCGACAAGCCGCCGGCCGAACAAGGCGATCCGCGACTGCTGCTGCTCGACATCAACATGCCCAACGTCGGCGGCATCGAAGTGCTGCAGCAGCTCAGGCGCGACCCGCCGAACGCGCGGCTCCTCGTGATCATGTTGAGCACGACCGACGACCCGCGCGAGATCGTTCGCTGTTACGAACTCGGCTGTAACATCTACGTCGTGAAGCCAATCGTGTATGAGCAGTTCGTCGACGCCGTCATGCGACTCGGCATGTTCCTCGCGGTCGTGAAGGTACCCACGAATGTCGGGTCTCGAGCCTGAGCCGCCCCTGCTCTGCATCGTCGAGGACGATTCCGGCCTCGCGAAGCTCGAACTGCTCGAGCTGAAACGGCGCGGCTACCGAGTCGAGGTTTTCGATTCCGCGTCGGCCGTGCTCGCGTTCCCGCGCGTGCACGAGGTTGCGTGCTGGCTGGTCGACCAGGGCCTGGCCGTCGGCCAGACGGGCCTGCAACTGGTGGCGGAGCTGCAGCGGCGCGGCATTCAAGCGCCCGTGGTGCTCGTGACCGGCAACGACGATCCCAACGTCCTGCTGACCGCGCTGCGGGCCGGGGTCAAGGATTACGTGCGCAAGGGCGCCGGCTTCCTCGAACTGTTGGTATCGCGAGTCGATGCCGTACTCACCGCGTGGCACACCGAGCGAGAGCTGCAGCGATCGCAGGCAAGACTCGAGATAGAAGCAGAACGTCGGCGCGAACTGGAAGCTGAGATCTCCGAGCGCCGCCATGCCGAAGAGCGAGCTCACGCCGCGCTGGCGCGCTTGCGCGACATCGATCGGCGCAAGGACGAGTTCCTGGCCATGCTCGGCCACGAGCTTCGAAATCCGCTCGCGCCGATTGCGAGTGCTGTCGAAGTCCTACGCACGGCACCCGACGACGAGCAACGCGTCGCCTGGGCCGCAGGTGTGATCGGCCGTCAGGTCGACCAGATGCGCCGCCTCGTCGACGACCTCTTGGACGTGGCGCGCATCATGAACGGGCGACTCACCCTGCGCCGCGAGCTGATCGACCTGCGCGATGTCGTGCAACAGGCGGTCGAACGCGCGAGCCCCCTCCTGCTCGCACACGCGCACGAGTTCGTGCAGCACATCGCGGCCGAGCCGCTGTTCGTCGACGGCGACCCCGTGCGCCTCGTGCAGATCGTCGCCAACCTGCTGGACAACGCCGCCAAGTACACGCCGCCGAACGGGCGGATCGATCTCCACCTGCAACGGCTGGGCACAACGGCCGAGTTGCGCATCGTCGACAACGGTGCCGGCATGCCCCGGGAAGTGCTCGACGTGCTGTTCGGCCTCTTCGTACAGGGAGAGCGTGCGCCCGATCGTTCGGAGGGCGGCTTGGGCCTGGGCCTCGCGCTCGTGCGCAGACTTGTTTCCCTGCACCGCGGCTCGGTCACCGCCGAGAGCGAAGGGCCCAACCGAGGCAGCACGTTCACCGTGCGTCTCCCGTTGACCACCTTGCGACCTGCCGCGCCAAATGGAACCGAAGCCGAGTCGAGGGGCGATCAGCGGCGTGCGCTCGTCGTCGACGACAATGTCGATGCGGCGACGGCCACGGCCATGCTGCTCCAGCTCTGGGGCTTCGAGGTGACCACGGCGGCGGATGGTGAGCAGGCACTGACCGCCCTGCAGAGATGCGATCCCGATGCCGTGTTGTTGGACATCGGTCTGCCACGCCTCGACGGCTACGGGGTTCTGGCGGCGGCGGGCGAGCTACCCAACGCACGCCGCCGCCTGTGGATAGCCGTGACCGGATACGGGCAGGCGTCCGACCGCGAGCGGGCGCTCGCTGCAGGGTTCGACGTGCACCTCACCAAGCCCGTCGCCCCAGACGGCTTGCGCCAGGCGCTGGCGCCGGTGATGTCGAAGCCAGCGCGGCCGTCCTGAAGGCGATACGCGCCAAGCGAGACGACGTCCGAGTGTGCACCGAGCAGCACGAAGACGCTGGCACCGCGGACTTCCTGACCGGCATGCTGCGCGCACACGAGAAGACGGCCTGGATGATGCGTTCACCTCTCGAGGCGTGAGACAATGAACCCACGGCGGTCGTTCCGGCGACCACCCCGCGTTTCACGGCACGCCGACCGTTCGGGTTCCCCCGACGGGTGCCCCGACGACCGCCGCAGCCGACGACGCGCGCCGTTCGGCGCTGAGAGCCCGAACCACGACCAGGAAGAACGAGACGATCAGCGGTCCCGCGACCACTCCCATCGGGCCAAGCATCGCGAGCCCACCCGACATCGCGAAGAACACCACGGACCCTGGCAAGCGAAGTCGTCGCTGCGCCAGTAAGGGCTTGGCGAGGTTGTCGCAGAGCGCGACTGGCAAAGACCCCAGACGACCAGAAAGGTGCCGAACCCCGCATCACCGGTGGCGAGCAGCAACGTCTCGTGGGGGGCGGACGTTCCAAGCCAGGGCGAACTGCTCGTCGGCGGCCAGTGCACTCTCGTCGGCGGCCAGTTCACTCCTCGCAGCTGCCGACGCGGCAACTGCAAAACGGGCGCAACCGGATCTGGCGAGAGCCTAAACGAACTCGGTGGCGAAGAGCGCACGTCGCGATTCCACTCCACCGCGTCACGAGCCCCGTTCTTGCTCAGAGCTGATCGGCGACTCGTTCGGGGCGCATCTCACTCTTCGCCGGCCTCGCTCTGCGTCGAGCTGCGGTCACAAAACTGCTTCCATTCACGCTCGGCGCGCTCGCGCTCGTACCCGTAGCGTTCCTGCAGGCGGCCGGCACCTTCCTGCACGTTGCCCTCGATGCGGCGCATGTCGTCGTCCGTGAGCTTGCCCCACTGCTGCTTGACCTTGCCCTTGATCTGGTTCCACTTGCCCTTGATTTGATCGTTGTTCATGACTGTCTCCGTTTCTCGTGAAGTGGCGGTTTTGGAATCGGCAGGACGCGTCGCAACGCGACCGGCCGCGTAGATTGGTGCAGAAGCAACCGGTGTGCCGTCGCGAGTGCCCGTTTCGATTGGCACGGGCGCGAGCCAATCGAACGTGGGCTCCGTGTTATCGATCTCAGCCATCTGCAACAGGGTGTCGGCAACCCGCGTGCTCTCGTCCTTGTCGGGCGTGCGTTCGCACGGCACGGGCGGGACGATTTGCCAGGAGAGTCCGAAGCGATCCTTTGGCCATCCGCCTGGCTCCGCAGTTCCGAATTCGAGCAATACATCCCGGTAGCGATCCAGTTCGGCCTGATCGTCGCAGTTGGGGACGAACGAGACGGCGTGGTGGAACATATCGCGCGGTCATGGACTCATGGCGACGAACGTCTGTCCGCAGAGTTCGAACTCGACGACCTTGATGGACGCTGGTGGGCCACTGGAGATCTCGCAGGGCAACTGCGTGACGCGCCCGACCCGCGAATCGGGGAACAACGAGGCGTAGAACGCGGCGGCCCCTTCGGCCTCCTTCGAGTAACGCGGGAGAGGAGTGTTCTTCTGCTTGCGAGGCTTCATGTAGGGAGTTCGAGGTGAGGCGGTCGACGTTCGCGGCCACGGGGTCAGCGGCGAAGTGCGCAGCAGCGGCCTGGCGAGCGCGATGTGGTTGCCGTCCGGGTCGGTCACCATCACCGTCTTGACCTTGCGGTTCGTCGAGCGCGGGCTCATGCCCAGGCACGCCCATTCGAGCCGGCGTCAAGACAACACCGCTGGAGCAGGGTGCCCGCTGCAAACAAGATGCCAGCCGTTCGTGCGCAGGCCATCGCTCTCGTTCAAACGGAGCGGCTCGTGCCGCCCGGCAGTGATGTCTTACCGTCACGTGCCTCGACGAAGATGGCCGCACGTGAGGGTGTTCGCAGCGGATCGCGGTCTCGATGCGTTGCGTCGCTTGGGCGATCTCGGCGCTAGACAATTCGCGACGGAACTGCACCTCAATGGCGACCAAGATCTCTTCCGTACCGAGGTGCATCGTCAGCAAACGCAATGGCCGCTGCACGGCCGGATCGGCTGCAGCCGTGGCGCGGATGCTGGCCACCGTCGCGGGGCTGGCGCTTTCGCCGATCAACAACCCCCGGCTCCCGCGGACCAACAGCAGCGCGACGCCGGCGGTCAGGGCAGCTGCCACGAACTTCGTGACGGCAACGCAGAGGTTGCCGGCAATGCCGGCGTACACGGCGCATTTGGATTCGCGCGTTGTCACGGTCAGAGTCGTCCGGTCGGCCGGTCGTCCGGTCAGCGCTTCTCGGCGATCTGCGGCCGCGTGCTTTCCATGATCGCGAGCAGTTCCTTCTGCTCTGCAATGCCGACCTGGAGGGCATCCATCGTCGCCTTGAGTGCACCCATCGTCGCATCGAACTCGGTGTTGTCCACCAGCATGCCGGCGTGCACCGCCTTGAGATTGCGTCCGGAATAGGTGGAAGGTCCACCGGTCGCCACGGCAATGAACTCGACCAGATGCTGCTTCAGCAGCTCGAGCTGCTCGGCGGTGGGATGCCACTCCCTTCGAGTCCCGCCGATGCCTAGCATGCCGCCGCTCACGACGCCCTTGCGATCCCAGTTCACGCGCGGATCCGCGCGCGCACGATCGACGAAATCGGAAACGATGGCGGCGACGCCCTTCTCGCCACCCAGGCGTTGGAAGAGCGGTTGCAGAACGCCGCCGTCCGCAGCCATCTCGCCCCGATCCTGCTGCACCTTGGCGATGCGCTGCTCGGCGCGCTGATCGGCCTCACGGTCGCCCGAAGTGTGGAACTGGCGCTCGGCGTTGGGTTCGGCTGCGCAGCCGAACAGGAACACACAGATCGAGAGCACGGGCAGCAATGTCGGCGAATGGTTCATGTGACTACTCTCCAAGTATCATTTGTCGGCTTTCGGGGTGGGGATCGAGCCGGGGCCGAACTCGAGCCACGCGGGTCCGTCGGAGCGGGGGGTGGCGAACTGCGGCAGTAGCGCTCGCGCGAATGCGTTGCGGAGCAGACTCGCGATGGTTGCGAAGATATCTGCATCCACGCCTCCCAACTCCCCGTGCATCGGGATAACCGTCGCCAGCTGGTCGAAGAACTGGTTTTTGAGCACCGCACCGACGATTCCAACCAGCGCCTCCCAGAACGTGCCTATCAGGTCGATGCGAGCGTCCTTCGACAGGCTGAAGACCCGCAGGTTGCGAAAGATGGGCTTCACATAGCCATCGAGGAGGCCCTGCTTGGTATGTGCCTCGACGAAGCAGTCGAACCAACCGTGCTCGAAGTCGATGCTGCCGTAGGCTCGCGCCAGCGCATTGAGCTTCGTGACGTCCAGTGCCACAACCTTGGCCCGGAGGTCGAAGGTCGGGTGGTACGAGAATGGATCCAGCATTGCATCGAGTTCGATGTTTGCCTGATCCATCGCAATGCCTTCGGCATGCAGGGCTGCGAACAAGGGTGTGGTCGCGTCCTGCACGTTGGTGAGGTTCGTCACCGAACCCTGCACCTTGCTAAGATAGACGTCCACCGGCGGCTTGGTGTCGAAAGCCCGGAAGGCGATCCTTCCGTCACGCACCTGCGCGCTGTCGATCTTGAACGGAAAGAGATCCCTGATCATCTGCAGCCATGGCCCTCCGGCCCCTGTCTGGCTCCGGTTCGGATCCCCGTCGTCGACGAAGTTCAGCTGCGGCCGCTGCATGACGATGTGCCCGACGAGTCGCCCTGCGAACAAGGCGCGCCATTGGATGGCCAGATCGATGCGATCGGCAGTGAGCAGCGGAACCGGCACATTGCCCGCGACCTTGAACAGTTTGACATCGCTGATCGAGTAGGAGCCCTTGACCAGCTGCACGTGCACCTCTCCGATCTCACCCTGGTATGTGTTGCTCAGGTCGAGGGCGCGATTGACGTACCATCGCACACCGGTGGGCAGCCAGAGCCGGAACGCTCCGACCGCGAGGGCGAGAACCAACAGCACCCAGCGCACGCGTCTCCACCGCGACGACCGGGGCAAGCTCTGCTCGGCATTGGCGATCGCACCCTCGTGGCCCGATTCTGCACTCGAGTGCGTTCCCATCACATTTCGTTACTTGTTGCTGGCCTCGCGCGAGCCATCGCATGCGCGATCCCACAACGCGGCGCGCAGCCTCCCATCGGGGTCGAATCGCGCCTCACGGACGTTGGCCAACAGCCGCGGGGTGCTCGTTCCGTCTCGAGTCTCCGAAGGACGTGGCGGCTTCGGATGCTGACCGTAGCGTCGGACGGCAGGTGGTGCGCTTTGTAGATTCTGGGTCGAATAGACCTGCAGGCTAGCCAACATCGCGCCGAGACCGGCTGGAACCGCGGCCGTGCTCGAGGCGAGCTGCAAGCCGTCAGGGGATCTTCGCTGAAAACAATTGAACATGCTGGGCCTTCGCCCGGGAGAGCAACATTCGTGCGCACGACCTGACGGCAGTCAGGTGCGCAGGCTGCAGCAGCTGGCGGCCGACATCGATGCCGGCGCCGTCGATGCGCTGTGGGGTGTTCGGCACCAATCCGATGTATTCGGATCCGGCCGATCTCGACTTCGGTGCCCCAGTGCTGCGGGTACCGCTGTCCGTGCATCTCGGCCGCGAACACGACGAAGCCGCAGCCGCGTGCACCTGGCATCTGCCGCAGGCGCACGAACTCGAGAACTGGGGCCGACTGCCGGGCCCACGACGGCACGATCACGATCCAGCAGCCGCTGCTCGAACCGCTGCACGAGGGCCGTTCGGCGTGTCAGATGCTGACGTCTGCTCGGCAACGGCGAGGTCGCGGCCCGCCGACCGGTGTCGGAGCACTGCCAACGGCGTGGTCTCGGCGACTGAGCAGGTTGGGAGCCGCCGAACATAGCAGCCGCGGGCGTCGTCTTGACCATCGAGCTGCTCCCCGTGCTTCGAGGTGCTTCGAGCCGGCTCGTTGGTGCCGGGGACTCCGACTGCCAACAGCTGCGACAGCAACTCGAGGGTGCCGAGCGACGCCGATGTTCGTCGCGCGGCACATGGCGACGCGAACCATGCTGCGCTCGTAGTGTCGCGCAGGTGCGCATCGTGCCGCAGCGGCGCCCGGTACGCTTCGCCGCTACGATCGCGCGCCCTCGAACATCGCGTTCCTAAAGCCCCTATGCGCAGATCCAGCTCCTACTCCCGCTTCTCGAAGTCCGCTGCGCGTTTCTGTGGCCGGCCCAAGGTCTTCGTGATGGCCGTGGCATTGATCGTCGTGTGGCTCCTCACCGGTCCGATCTTCGGCTTCAGCGACACCTGGCAACTGGTCATCAACACGGGCACGACGATCATCACGTTCCTGATGGTCTTTCTGATCCAGAACACTCAGAACCGCGACACCCAAGCGATGCAACTCAAGCTCGACGAGTTGATCCGCGCCATGAGCGGTGCGCACAACGCGCTGCTCGATCTCGAAGAGCTCGAAGAAGAGGACCTCGAGCGGTTTCGCAACAAATACCAGTCGCTCGCGACCCAGGCCAGAACCGCACTTCGCAAGGGGACGGCCGATACCGGTTCGCCGGAGCCATAACCCGGGCTTGCCGGCTTGCCAGGCTTGCCAGGCTTGCCAAATGGCACGCGGCGCTTCCAAACCATGCTCACGTTGCCAGGACGGGTACGAGCTGGAAGCCCAGTTCACGCGCAGCCGTGCTGAGGCCCTTCACGCGGCGGGCTTGGTACTGCTGGTCGTTAGCCAATGTCGGCGAAGGAGTTCCTGGTCGAGAGAATGGATTGTCCTCGTCCGTGTGTCCCTCCGTCAGATCAACGATAGGCAATTGCACTGGGGTATCGAGATCGGCGGTACCGCGCGTGAGTTCGATGTGGAGATCGTAGAACAGATCCCCGACAAACGCATCGCCTGGCGGTCGACCACGGGCCCGCGCCACAGCGGCGTCGCGACGTTCCACCGGCTCGGGCCCTCCAAGTGCCGGGTCATGCTGCAGCTCGATTACGATCCGCAATGCTTCGCCGAGCAGATCGGCTCTTTCCCCGGCTTTCCGCAGGCCAGTTTCGAAGCAGACCTGACGCGCTTCGTCGAGTTCATCGAACAGCGTGGCGTCGAAACAGGCGCCTGGCGCCGGCATATCGCCAACAAAGACGACCGGCAAGCGGGAGGCGGCACGTGAGTTTCCCTCGCGCGACGTCGGACTCCGCATACGGTGCATCTCCGAGCGCAAACGCGGGCCTACGACGACGGCCCCGACGCGTGAGCAGCGATCCACTCTCACCCCCACCGAGCGACATGGCATCGTCGACAACACGACCGACCCCGACGCCCCCGATGAATCGAATCGCTGCGAGGCAGTGATCATCTGTTGGCTCCCTGAAGAGCAGCACTGCGGTTCTGCCTGACCTCGTCGCCGATCGCGTGTCCCTGCAACTGGTCCTGGCCCGGCGGCGAGTCCAAGTCAGCCTGTACGAGGGTCTCGCGCAACACGACGTGCATCTGCACCTGCTGCACGCCAAGGACCATCCGCGTGGTCGCCAGCGCATGGCCGATACCGAGACGGACGAGACCGTGCCCTTCGACGACTCACGCGCTCGGGTATGCCGCCGAGGTGATCGTCGCCAGCCAGCTGGAGCCACCGCCCGAGCGCGAGCCCGACGCGCGCAAATGGCAGCTTGCAAGCGCGTTGGTCGGGGGCGGTCAGCGGCCCGTTCGAGCACAAAGGGTTGCGCGATGAGTACGGGGCGCGGCTACTCGAACTCGCGGCGAAAGAGGCGGGGTAAGAAGATCGAACTCGTTCGCTACCGGCCTGAGCCCGTCGCGGACTAGGTGCGGTTACCGCGGCCAAGACTGGTGCCCGATTGGCAGCGAGCCCGCGCGGGCAGAGCCATTGGGCCGGGAGTTCCGCCGCATCGAACTCGCCAGCGGGCGGCTCTTCCTCGGTGGGGCGTCGCCGGCAGTCGGCGCGGCTCGCCGCAGACTCGGAGTGAGGACGAAGACCTCGGGAAGCGCTGGCACTCGGCCTCGGGCCAGAACACCGCCCGCGGAGCCCGTGGTCGCCAGGCGGAACGCGAGCAAGCTGAACCGTCGGCGGTGCAACGGGGCACTCCGAGGGAACGAATCTCGTCGACGCCACCGGCTGGCACGGAGTTCGCGTGGCAGTTCGCGTCGAACACGTCACCTCTTTCTTCCAACTCCGACGAGGCCACGAACCATGCGTCTTCCCCTCACGACCGCGTTCCTTCTGCCGCTGTTGCTCACTGCTGGCGCCTGCACGTCCATCGACGGGGAGCGCAACCGGATGCATAGCCTCGTCACCGACGCCGATCGGCTCGGCGTCGAAATCAGTCAATGGCGCACGACGGTCCAACAAGGCGGTGACGAGAAGGTGGTCACTACCATCGCGTCCTTCAAGGAACGCGCGAACGACACCCAGAGCGCTCTGCGAGGGCTGTCGAACGAGGCCAGGTCCGGCACGGACACCACGGGCCTCGATCAAGCGCTGCGCACCGTGGCCGATTTCAACACGTCGACGTTCGCCGCTGCGTCGCCCAATGCCCGCGCCGCCCTGCTCGATCAATTCGACGGCCTCGCGCGCAATCTCCGTGCTTCCGTCGCTCGCCTGCGCGAGCGCGGATGAGCCCCCATCGCGACCTCTAGATCGGGCCGCAGGACTCGCGCTGCGCGCGAGCAGCCCGTTGCTGCGTCGAGACCAGCGACGCCTGCCAACAGGCAATCCGCGTCGCCATTGCGGTAGCGTGTGGACCACGCACCGACGGGCAGCCACTGCAGCGCCGCGAGCACGAGCACTACCACGGCGCCAACCACGAGCCAGCGGGTTTTGATCCCTTCTACCCGGCGTTCGGTCTCGGTGGCGCCGGCTTGTTTGTCATTG
>JBDSBS010000768.1:0-5457 GCA_039921435.1 Planctomycetota bacterium
GCGGTCAAGATCACCAGATCGAAACCGATCTGCAAGTAGACGTGGCGCCGCACCTGACGGACGTTGCTTCGCTGCAGACGCCCAAACGAAACGATGTAGAGGCCGTCGATGAACGCAATCGACGCACCGAGCGAATACAGCGGCCATGGGTCCTCGACCAAGCCCAGCGCGTGGGTCGCCAACGCGGTCAACCAAACCACGCTGGCCGCCACCAACAGTCGCAGCCGGTTGAACCACGCAACTTGCGACAGCAGCGATTCGAGTTCTCGCGCCTCGTCAGGCAGTGCCAACCGGTCCTGATCGACGTGCATCAGCGGCACCCCGCACTCGAGCACGTGGCTCCGCCGTGCTCCCACCGAAGGTGCCATCTCCTCGGTCCACAGCTCGGTCCACAGCTCGGTCCACAGTTCACTCGCGATCCCTCGAGTCGTACTCCGTCCGTGAATAGCGCCACGGGGCGAGGCCGAGGCACACCAGCGTGAACAGCGTCAGGTCGCGCAACGGCTCGCCGATCATCTCGCGATCAAACTCCCGCTCGGCGGGCCAGAGAATGCGGGCCAGGCGACTGTCCGGTTCGATGCCGTCGAGCACCTGTCGTCGCAGTGGGTCGGTGATCGTCAACTGCCGCAGTCCGGCTGAGACGGCTAAGTTGGCGGTCAACATCTGCAACCCGACGACGAAGAATGCCGCCCAGACGAGAGGGCGCCGAAAGGCCGCACTGAGGAAGGCCCCGACCGCCGCGTAGGCAAGGGCACCCATGCTTGTACTGAATGAAGACGAACAGAAGGTTCCACTCGACGCCGTCGGGCCAAAGTTCGGGCTGAGCCGCCACGCCGACGAACAGCGCAGCGACGAGCACGAGGCACGAGATCGTCGCGACCAACGCCACGGCGAGCCACTTGCCGAGCAACAAGGGGATCTTGCCCACGGGGCGCAGGAACAGGTACTGGAACGTGCGGTCCTCGATACCGCCGTGCACTGCCTGTACGCCGAGGTGCAACGTGAACCAGGGCGCTACCACTGTGGTCTGTAGCCACCAGGCCAGCATGCAGAACAGGTTCCTGCCGTTCATGCGTTCGTGAACGCGTCCGCCCAAGACGTACGAGGTGACTACCAACCCGATCGCCGCAAGGAACGATCCACCAGATCCGTGTGTGGCGTAGGAGCAGCAGAGTCTGCCGCGCCGATTCGATCGTCGTCGACAACGAGCCGAGGCCTCGCAGCGGGGCGCTCATCCGACGAGATACCCGAACACGGACGCGAGATCGTCGTCGAGCGGCACGACTTCGTGCAACCCGCCGGACCATTCAGCTCCAAGCGCGGTCGACGCCGAGTAGAACCCAGGCTCACCCGAAAGGGATATCTCCAAGCTCTCGTCGACGAGGTCGATGCTGCGCACTTGCGACCAACCGACCAAGCGGGTGGCCAGCTCGCGCACTCTGGGTGCCGAGACCCTGAGGCGGTGTGCCACGGCGGGCAACTGGCAGCGCAGTTCACCGACGCGGCCGCTCGCCAGCAAGCGGCCCTGATGCACTAGAACCACACGATCGACGATCGTTTCGAGTTCGTGCAACACGTGGCTGCTGACCAAAACGCCAACACCCTGCTCGGGCAGGCGTCGAATGGCTGCCGCAAGCTCGCTCCGGGCGACCGGATCGAGTCCCGTCATCGGCTCGTCGAGCAGGACGATGCTAGGTTCGTGTGCCAAAGCCTGGGCCAGCCGGACCCGCTGCCGCATGCCCTTGCTGTACTCGCGGATTCGTCGATGCATGTTCTCGGCCAAACCAAGCTCGCCGAGTATCGCCGCGCTGCGATCGTTCGCTTCGTCGCGAGACATGCCGTGGTAGCGCAGCATCCAGGCGACGAAGGTGACGCCGGTGAGGTCTTCGAACAGGCGGTCGACGTCGGGGCAAAAGCCCAGCTGTGCGCGCGCATGCCGCGAGCCAGCCACGTGACCAACGACCCGCACGCTGCCCTGGCTCGGATCGAACTCGAGCCTCGCGCCGTCGGCGTTCGAATCCGAATGCTTCATGCGAGCGCCTCGACGAGCCGCAACCGACGGTGAGCCAAGATCGCCAATCCTGCGAGCAACGCGCCGAGCGCGAGACTGGCGCCAGGCACCGAGACCCCACGTTGCGGCACGCCGGCGATCGCACGCACGAGAACGCCACCCGCGTCCCATACACTGAGGCACGAACGCAGCTCTGGTTCGCTCAGGGTCTGCGCCAGCACGAAGCCGAGCGCCGAACTGCCGAGGATGAGCATGCACCAGACGACCGTCGCCGTATTAGGCGCGGTGCAGGCCGCCGAGACGAGGATGCAGATACCCGTCCAAATGCAGGTGACGGCAAACAAGCCGAGCAGGGCCATGCACAGCTGAGGCGCGGTATCGAGCAGGAAACTCCAATCCTTGGCCAAGAAGACGGCGACGACCCAGAGAGCCAACGGCACGGCAACGGTCAGTAGCGACAGCAGCAATACCGAGCCCCACCATCTGCCGAGCGAGTAGGCGGCCGGCGAGATGCCTCGGGTCCAGAGCAGCTCGAGCGCGTTGGTCATGCGATCGCGAGCAATCGCGCGCGACACCACGGTCGATGACAGCAGCAAGACAGCCACCATGCCCGGCATCACCACCAGTACCGGCTCGAGGTAGAACTCGATGCGGCCCGGATCGAGCGAGGCGGGTTCGGAGCCGCCGCGGCTTTGCAGTCGCGTGCGCAAGCCTGGCCCGAAGTTCACGACACCGAATGGGATCAGGAGCATGACCAGGCGGCCGATGGCCGGGAACATGCACAAGAAGAACAACGCCATACCCCACTTCGTTTGAAACAACGAGAGGAACTCCTGCCGCGCGAGGGGAAACCATCGACGCCATTTGGGCACCGGGGTGAAGGCGATGGGCCGGTATCCCAGCGAGCCACTCATCTGGCGACCCCGCCGGTCATCGCATCGCGGACCTCTGGCGAGCCCCTCTGCACGGCCTGGAGGAATACTTCTTCGAGCGAGCGACGATGCGGTACGAGACTGCGCACGACGCCTCCGGCAGATCGAACGGCGGCAAACACCTCGGCGGTGCTGACCTGTTCCTCCAACGACACCGTGAGCCGCCCCTCCCCCTCGGCCCCCTCGGCCCCCCTCGGCCCGCACCCGAGCAACGCTCTGCAGATGCGGCAGCAACTCGAGACCAGCGGGCTCGACGAGCAGGGCATGCTGGCGCACTCCACCACCAGTCAGTTCGCGCAGCCTGCCCTGGGCCACTGCGCGCCCCGCTTCGAGCACCAAGGCAGCGTCACAAACAGCTTCGACGTCTTGCAGGATGTGGGTCGAGAACAGCACGGACTTCTTCAGATCGCTGCTCAGTTGACGAACGATGCGCAGCATGTCGCGCCGCCCGTCCGGGTCCAATCCGTTCGTCGGCTCGTCCAAGAACACGATCTGCGGATCGTGCACGAGTGCGGCAGCCAACTTTACCTTCTGCCGCATGCCCGCGCTGTATCCCGACACGGGCCGATATCGCTGCTCCTCGAGTCCAACCAGGTAGAGCATTTCGTGTTCGCGCCGCCATGCGTCGCGACGGGGCATGCCACTCAGCATGCCCAGCAGAGCCACCATCTCGAAGCCGGTCGCCTGTGGCAAGTGCGCATCGCGTTCGGGCATGTAGCCGACGTGCGCGCGGACCATCGCGGCATCGGCGCCGGCAGGCAAGTCCAGGAACGTCATCTTGCCCGACGATGGACGCACGAGGCCCAGCATCGCCTTGAGCACGGAGCTCTTGCCTGCACCGTTGCGCCCCAACAATCCGACCGCACCGCGTGCAATGGTCACCGAGAGGTCGTGCACGGCGGTCTGCGTGCCGTAGCGGATCGTCACGTTCTCGAGCGTGACGGTCATGTGCCTGCAGCCTCCGGAAGCCTGAACCCCGGGGTGAGCGCCGCTCGCCACGGATCGAGAGCTTGGCCATGCCGCGCCGCGATGCACAAGCGCACTAGCACCCTCTTGTCCCCGAAATGGGTGTCCCGCTCGGCCTCGAGGGTTGCGAAGTCCTGTCGCAAACCGGCCAGGAAACCCTGACTCTCCCGCCGCATCGGGTCAGCATGAATCACCACGCCATCGCGCGCCAGGCAGGCATCGAGCTGCCGACGAAGCGGCCCGTGATGCAATGGACGGTAGCTGACGTCTGCCAACACCACGACGTCGAACTCACCACGCACTAGATCTCGCGACCAGTCCAGTCGTTGGCAGGACGGCGCTGGCTCGCACGTTCGAACGCGCGCGGCGTTCCACAGCGCAAACGACAGCGCATCCTCTTCGCGGTCCGCGAAGGTGACCACGGCCCCGCCCCGGGCCGCAGCAATGCCCGGGATGCCGAGACCACAGCCCAGATCGAGCACCCTCGAGCCCGCCAGACTGCCAAGGCGCGACAGCAGTCTTGCCACGGCAACCGACGCGGGCCACACATCGACCCAATACGGCGGCTCCGCCCCGAGTTCGGCCGCGGGCACCCAGCCACCTCGCAACACCCATTCGTTGGCGTCCGGCACGACGATCCCGAGTATCGAATCACCTAGAGGCAGACGCAGGCGGCGCAGGGCATAACGCCGCAATCGGGGGTGGGACCTGGCTTCGGGAACCGTCACTGCACGCATCCTATCGTTCGGACCGTACATGGAAACGCGGTCTGCCTTCGAGTTGAAGGCGGACCGCGTTTTGGAGATTGACCCGGCACTGACCTACTTTCGCGCAATGCACTATCATCGGCCCTGGCTGCTTGACTGCCGTGTTCGGAAAGGGAACGGGTATTTCCAGCCAGGTATGGGCACCGGGAGGCGCTTTGGGCTTCGGTCGGGTTGCAGCACAAACTCAACTCTCCACCGAAGTGGGCGTTTCGTATGCGCCGTACGTCCCGGGCCGAAGGCCCGACTCCTTGCAGCGTGCCGGCGTGTGTTGCGTGATTCCCCGTGGAGTCAGCAACGCCGAGCTGCAAGGACAATTCGTGTTGGGTTGGTGGAAAGAGACCGCTGAGGCATCGAGTGAGGATGAGATCAAGCCGATCGACTGGTTAGTACCGGTTGGCTGAGGACGTTGCCGCCCTTACACCTCCGGCCTATCAACCTGGTGGTCTACCAGGTGTCTCATGGGATGACCAGTCTTGGAGTTGGCTTCGCGCTTAGATGCTTTCAGCGCTTATCCGGTCCGGACATAGCTATCCAGCGATGCCGCTAGCGCGACAACTGGCACACCAGAGGTCCGTTCTTTCCAATCCTCTCGTACTAGGAAAGAGTCTCCTCAATCATCCTGCGCCCACACCAGATAGGGACCGACCTGTCTCACGACGGTCTAAACCCAGCTCACGTACCGCTTTAATGGGCGAACAGACCAACCCTTGGGACCGCCTTCAGCCCCAGGATGCGATGAGCCGACATCGAGGTGCCAAACCACGCCGTCGATATGGACTCT
>JBDSBS010000769.1:0-7630 GCA_039921435.1 Planctomycetota bacterium
GCGGGCCTCGCTGGGCGGAACGTGGAGCACCGGCAGCCTCGACCAAGCGCGCGAGCGACAAGCGCTCACAGACCTGGACGAAGCTTGGCAAGAAACCATGCGCCGGCCCGGGCCCGAGTCGAGCGCCAAGGTGCGCACATGCGACGAAGCCGCCCGGGCGCTCAGCGACGATTTGGCCTTCGCTCGCGTGCTGGCGGCAGCGCCGGCCCATCGCCCCGAGATCCTCGATCGCCGCCCGGCCGGACTGTTGTTGCTGACCACGGTTGCAGCCGCCATCGCCGACGTGGGCAAGCTGCTCGTCGAACGCCGTGAACAGCAGGTCCTACGCAACCTGGCGCAGATCTGGATGAGCGACCTCATCGAACGCATCCGCATCCGCTCGATGAACCCAGCCCTCGGCGTGCGCGCCGAGCTGCTGACGCTCGCGATGCCCAACCACCCGGCCGGACGCTCGTTCGAACCGCCCTCCTATCAGGCCCCTCAGCGCGACCAGGCGCTCGGCGTCTGGCAGGCCACGCAGCGGCCGGAGCGCTCGGTGCACGTGCTGCTCGGCGACTTCGACCCGGTCGTCGCCGAAGCGGCACTGCGGCGCACGTTTGCCACCACAGTGTTGCCCCCGTACCCCCTCGACAAGTACCCCGACAGCACGCCACTGCCGCCGCGTCCGATCGCGGGCGTTCGTCGCTCCATCGTGCCCGGCACGCAGCGGCCGATGGTTGCCATCGCCTGGCTGTTGCCGCCGATCGCCGACCGCTTCGTGCTGGAGGGTGCGGCGCATTGGCTCGGCCGTGGCGTCGACAGCCAGATCGGCCAGGCCCTGCAACGCGCCGGCCGCACGAGTGCCTCGGTGAGTTGCGAAGCCCCGTGGCCCGAGGTCGCCAACGGTCGCAGTCTGCTGCTGCTCGAGATCCAGGATGGCAACGGAACCGACGGACTGGCCGACTCCGTGTTGAGTGCATGCCGTGAGGTTGTCCAGCAACCCCCATCGGCAGCGGCCTTGCAGGGCGCGCTCGTCGCGATGCAGCGCCGCTGGGGCGCCCTCACCGAGGATCCGCGCGAGCTGGCGGCCGAGGTCGCAAAGACTGCGCTGCTGTGGCCGGAACACGCCATCGTCACGCAGTGCCCCGATCACCTGGACGCCAAACTCATCCAAGCGCTGCTCGCCAGCATCTTCTCCGGCCACCCCGTTCTCGTCGAGGGTCGCCCATGAGGCATCGTCACGTGCTCGCGACCGCAACGTTGCTCGCCGCGTGTGGTGGCGCACCGCGACCGCCAGTCGCACCGGATCTGCCGACACCCGTGCAGCGCACGGCGCAGCCGGCCGAAGCCGCACCCGCCAACTCCGAGCTATTCACCAAACTCGACAACGGCCTGCTGGTCTCGATCACGCGGTGCGCACCCGGGGCCGAGGCGCAGCTGCAATTGGGCGTGTTCGCTGGTTCCATGTTCGTGGCACCAGGACTCGCCGAGATCGCCGCCAAGATGCTGACCGAAAGCTCAGACGTCAGCCAGGGCCGACCGAGCCTCGAACAGGCGATCTCGAGGCTTGGCGGCGGCTTGCAGATCGAGATCGGCCCGCTGACGACCTGGATCAACTTGCGTGTGCCTGCCAATCGGTGGCACGAAGCGCAGACTGCGCTGCGCACGGCCCTCGCCGCGCCGGCTCTGTCGCGCAACCAGATCGAACGCATCCGCGACGAACTGGTCAACGCGCGCTGCATGGCGATCCGACAGGCTCCGCTCCAAGCGATGGCGCGCGCGTTGTTGCTCGGCGAACCCGGAACGGCTGCCTACATCACTTCGCTGCTCGATCGCGACCCGAGCGAGGTCAGCTTGTTCTTGGCCCGCATGTACCGACCCGATCGAGCCGTGGTGGCCATGCGCGTGCCGGAGCCGCCGACAGAGGTACTGGCGAGTCTCGGCCGTGGCGACCTCAACCTCGCCAGCTGGTCGCCGCCCGCGGCCAGTGGCGGCCAAGCTCCGCTGCTCGAGCGCGGCTTTCAGGCCGGCATCTACTGGGCACCCGACGAGACCGTCGGAAGTTGCCGTGTCGCGATCGTGTCGTTCTTGCCCGATCTCACGCGCCCCGATGCGGCTGGCCTTCTGGTCGTGCACGCGTGCCTGACGCTCGATGGCTCAGGTGGGAGATTGGAGCAAATGCTGCGCACACGCGGCCTGGGTCACCTCCGATGGCGCAGCGAACTCGTGCAGACGGCCGACGCACTCGCTGTGGTCCTGACGACCACAGCCAGCCCCGCCGATGCAGCCGAGTCGTGGCGCGCGCTGCAAGACGCCCGCCAATCCCTGCGCGACGTGCCACCGAATCGATCCGAACTCGAACTCGCCAGAAGACGTGCATCCCTCACGGCACGACTCGGCGAGGGCGATGCGACCTCGCGCCTTCGTCTGCACACGAGCCTGGCGCTGCGGGGCAGCACGCCAGACGCGCTCGAACGCAGGATCGCCGCACTGCAACCGCCCGCGGTCTTCAATCTGCCCGTCGCCGTCGAGACCTACCTGCAGCAAGTGCCCGCAGCAATGGTCGCGATCGGCGGACAGGTGCCAGCCAGCCTCATGGACGTTCGCCGCTTCGAAGTACTGCCGCCGGCCCTGACACTGCAGTCGACGGCATCCAATGCGACCACCCAAGCGGCTGCGGCCACGCCCTGGCTCGATCAAGCCGCCGAGGTAGCCGGCGGCGCCGCACTGTTGCGCCGGTTTGATGGCTTCGAGGCGAAGACTCGCGTTTCGACCGACCGGGCGCCCGCGGTGACCGATCAGCTGAGCTGGCACATCGATGGCACCCTTCAACGCACCCGCGAGGTGCTCGGCGCCAAGATCGAGACCAAGCTGCGAGGGGACAGTTGGAGCGAAGAGCTCGACAGCGACAAGCAAGCGTTGAACTCGCACGAAGCAGGCCTGCTGCAACGCGAGATGGAACGACACCCCTTGGCATTGCTCGCCGCACACGTGCGCGGCGATCTCGACTTCCGGCCCATCGCGCAGCGCAACGTCGGCGACCGCGACCTGATGGTGCTCGAAGCACTCGGCACTCGCTTCGATCGCCTTCGTGTGCACATCGACACCATCTCGCACCTCGTTCGAGTCGTCGAGGTCTGGGAGACGATGCCCGAAGGCACCGTCGTGCACCTCGAGGACGCCTGGTCCGACTACCGCAGCACTGGCGGTCTGCGGGCACCGTTCCGTCGCATCACGACGCAGAACGACGGCCAGAACCGGATCGAGACGTTGTTCTCGCGCTGGGCGCCGCTGCTGACGCGCAATTGATCACGGAAGGGACCGGAAGGAACCACCTTCAGGCCGGGTAGACGACGATCTCGGTCGCCTTGAGCGCGACCCAGACCTCACCGCCGACGCCGAGCCGCAGTTCGGCCACCGCGATCGGAGTCACCTCGGCGACGAGCGGCACGCTGCCGCCGAGCTGCACGCGCACACGGTCGCCAGCACCTTCGATCGACGTGATCGGCGCCGCCCAAACGTTGCGCGGCGTGCCATCCGGGCGCACACGATAGAGTGCTACAGCGCGCGGATGCACGGTTGCGATGACAACGCCATCGTGGGTCTTTGGCACCACGAGGCTGCCGCCCTCGAACTGCAAGACTCCCCCGCGCACCGTGCCGCGCAACAGATTGAGGCCGACGAGGTCCGCCACGTAGCGCGAGCGCGGTCGACTGCAGATTTCGGCCACGGTGCCTTCCTGCACGATGCGACCGGCCTCGAGCACGGCAATGCGATCGGCGAGGGCGAAGGCGTCGATCGGATCGTGGGCCACGATGAGGCGCACGCCGGCGAAGGCGTCGAGGTGCGCCCGCAACTCGCGGCGCAGCTCGAGCCTGGCCGAAGCATCGACCGCTGACAGCGGTTCGTCGAGCAGCAGAAGGTGCCCGCACGACGCGAGTGCGCGCGCCAGGGCCACGCGCTGGGCTTGGCCACCAGACAGTTCGCGCGGGAACGCCTGCGCACACGCCGCGAGACCGACGCGCCCCAGCCACTGACCCGCAGTCGCGCGCGCAGCACGCCGTTCGATTCCCCGCGCGCCGAGTCCGAACGCCACGTTGTCGATGGCGCGCAGGTGTGGAAAGAGCAGATGTTCTTGAAAGACGACGCCAGCGTCGCGCTGTTCGGGCAACACGAACGGGCCGCCCGGTCCGCCGTCGAGCACGACATCGCCGAGCGCGATCGTTCCGCGCTCGATGCGCAGCAGCCCGGCCAACACGTGCAGGCAGGTCGACTTGCCGGCCCCGTTCGGCCCTACCAACGCCAAGGTCTCGCCGGCTGTGGCGCGCAGGTCGACGTCGAGCTGCAGCGAACCGCGCGACAGGACGAAGCTGGCGTGCAGGTTCATCGCGACGGGAACCACGTGTGGCGCAGCAGGAAGAGCACCAAGGTCGAGACGACTGCCAGGATCAAACTCAGCACGATGGCGAGGTCGGGCTCCGACTCCATCGCCAAGGCACAGGCCAGCGGCATCGTTCGTGTCGTGCCCGCGAGGTTGCCCGCGAAGGTCTGCGTCGCGCAATACTCGCCGAGCGCACGCGCCCAGCACAACAGCATGCCAGTGCGCAACGACGGACGGATCATGGGCAGCACGACCAGGCGAAAGCGGCGCCACGGGCCCGCGCCGAGCGTCGCCGCGGCGGCGAGGAAACGCCGGTCGAAAGAACGCAACCCGGCTTCGGCACTCAGCACGAAGAACGGCATACCCATGTAGGCGGCAGCGGTGACGGCACCGGCGGTCGTGAACGGCAACGACCACCCGAACCAGCGCTCGAGCCAGACCCCGACGATGCCGTTCCGGCCAAACGCGAGCAGCAGTGCTACACCTCCGACTACGGGCGGCAGCACGATCGGCAGCATCACCACGATGCGCGCGGCGGTGCGCAGGGCCGAACGACCGCTCGCAAGCCAGATGGCCAACGGCAGGCCGAGCACCACAGCCAGGATCGTGGCGCCCAGCGAACTGACCAGCGACAGGCGCATGGCGTCGTGCACTGAAGCGGCGGACAGTTGCTCGGCCAACCGTGCCCAAGGCGCACGCAGCAGGATCGCCGACAGGGGCAGCAGGAACAGCGCCACCGCCAAGGCGGCTGGCACCGCTACGAGCCGGCCAAGGGCAGTCGGAGGCGAGTTGATCATGGCGGCAGGAAGCCGAAGTCGGCGAGCATGCGCTGCCCGGCCGGCGACAGCACGAACTGCACGAAGGCGAGGCCACGCTGCCGGTGTTGGCCCGCGCCGAGCACGCAGATGGGGTAGCTGGTGACGACGTCGTGCTCAGCCGCAATGGCGACGCCCGACAGGCCCTTCGCGCCCACGTCGGTCGCGTAGACGATGCCGGCGTCGAGTTCTCCAAGCTGCACCTTGCGGACCAACGCCCTGACACTCGGCTCGTCGGACTGCGACTGCACGACCACGCCGGCTTTCGCCAGCGCCTCGCGCGCGTAGCGGCCCGCCGGCACGTCGGGCCCGCACAACGCGACCTTGCCGCGCATGGTCGCCAGGTCCGCCAGCTGCGCGATGCGCAGCGGGTTGCCTTCGCGAACAGCGATCGCGAGCCGATTCCTGGCGAAGGTGCGCGCCGAACCAACCGCCGTGCCGAGTGCCGCCACGCGCTGCATGTTGACCTCGTCGGCGGAGGCGAACACGTCGACGGCAGCCCCTTCGCGGATCTGCATGACGAGCTGAGGCGTGCCCAAGAAGTTGAGCGCCAGCTTCGGGCCAGGCTCGGCCTGCTCAAACGCGAGTGCAAGCGCTTCGAACGGGGCCGCCAGCGACGCCGCGGCAAACACGCACACCGGAGCCGCGTCGCCAGCTCCGCATGCCATCGGAGTGACGGCGGCCAAGATCACCGCCAGCGCGGACCAGACCGGTGCAGCCCTCATGGCTCCACCGATGCCGCAGCGGCCGGGGGCGGTACGGCATGGCCTAGGCGATAGGCACCCATGCCAGGTTTCTACGCCAGGGAAGCTGGCTTCTGCAAGCTTTGCTGGCAACAGGACGCGGAAGGCCCCGCTGGCCAACAGACACGGCGCGCAAGAGCGCTGGCCCGTGCCGGCTTACCGGCGGGTCGTGCCAATGCGCAGGACCATGCCCAGGAAGAACATCTGCTGGCCGTGCACGTCGTTGTCGTAGCGGATCGACGGCCGGCTCTCGTTGTCGACGTAGGAGTACCACCCGTGTAGCGACAGCGAGTCGCTGAAGTGGATGTAGGTCTCGACGCCACCGCCCAAGAAGAAGTCCTTCGAAGACGAACCGCCGTCCTGCTTCAGCACACGCGAGTACTGCATCTCGAAGAACGGCGTCAGCGTCATCGATTGGCCAAGGTGGATGCGCAAGCGCAGCTGCGCGTCGGCCCACTGGTTGCCCAGCGGTCGCTGCGCCTCGAAGTTCTGCACGCGGTCCTTGTCGTCCTGCCAACCACCGTTGGCGAAGATCTCCCATGTCGCCTGGTCGGACGACGGGATGTACCACTCGAGGCGGCCGCGCGCGCGCCACACGGCCGAAGGCAACTCGGTGCGGAAGCCCCCCTGAATGCCGATATCGCCCTTGCTGTCGTTCCACTCGCGCTCGCCGATCAACGTGAAAACGTAGCCATCGCGCGGCAGGCCGCGGCGGCGGTCCATCTGCACCGTGCTCTGCTCGAGGTAGAGGCGACCGCCGTAGGCGGCGTAGTCCTCTGGAATGACGAACTGGGACGGCGTGAGTCTCGACTCCGAGAAGTACAGCTTCTTGTAGAATGGCCCCAGTTCGACATAGAGCCCCTGCTGAGCCTCCCTGCCAAACCCGATGTAGCCCTCGTAGTCGGCGCCGTCGTAGAAGCCGTTTGGGACCAGCGAGTTGTCACTGTTGTAGAAGCCGTCGCGATAGAACTGCCATGGCCGAGCCCGCACCTCGAAGCGCGTCACCGTGTCGTCGCCGATCAACTTGCCGTCCGTGAACCCCGCGAAGATGCCGTCGCGACCCGCGTACGCCTCCAGCGTTCCGCGGCGGCCGGAGAACGCCTCGTCCCGGTAGTAGAGGCGCCCATCCCAGAAGATGTCGTCCTCGAGCCCGAGGTTGGCGCTGGTCCCACCGGCACCTTCGAGGCCACCCCCGCCACCGGAAGCGGCTGTCGGCGCGGACGCAGCCGTTCCGATGGCGCCGAGCTCGACCTGAAACAGCGAGGAATAGGGATGCGCAGGGTTGCGCGCGTCGGTTATGTCGACGAACGACTGCGCCGCGAGCGGCACGCCGGCGGTGAGGGCCAAGACGAGTCGCAGGATCGGATGGTTCATGAATGGAGCGGTCGCGACGGCAAGGGGACGGCGGCAAACGTCGGTCACTTGACCTCGTCGCGCTTCTTCGCGCGCTCGCTGGCAGCGACCGCCATCGGGTGCGCGGCATCGAGCACAATCACCGAGTAAGGGTGATCCGCGTACTGATTGGCGCGCTCCTCGATGCGGATGACGCCTCGATGGCGCAGCTCGTTGATCAGGGCACGCCGCTCGGGGTGCACGAGCCCGCTGAAGTGTTGGCTCATGGACCCCTTCAAGAACGGCGACAACCAGACCTCCGGACTGCCGTGGCGAACCTGAGCGCGCAGCACGAGGTCGACGCACTGTTGCAGGCGTTC
>JBDSBS010000770.1:0-19543 GCA_039921435.1 Planctomycetota bacterium
CGGTGCCGCTGGTTTCGGCGCAGCTGGCGCAGGTGCGGCTGGTTTCGGCGCCGCCAACGGGGCAGCCACGGCCGGCGCTGCCGCTGCGGGCTCGGCTGCCGTCGGGCGTCGCATGCCAACCTGCGTCTGGGCAGCTGCCGCTGGCGCGGTTGGCGCCGCGGGCGGCCTTTGGATCGTGGCCGTTCCCGAGGCCGCCAGGACCTCGGCGCGCATCTCGACGAAGCGGAACCGCTGCTCCCCCATCCACACCTCATCGCCCTCGTTGAGGCGCATGGCGCCGCGCAGTTCGAGGAAGGTGCCGTTGCGGCTCGCGTCGCGCACTCGCACGACAGCGCCGGCATCGCTGACCGACAAGTGGGAACGCGACAGCGCGAAGTCGCGCGGGTCGAGGTCGTCGCGCCCGATCGTGCGCTCATCGCGCGTGAGCGGAATCGACTTCGCCACGTTGCCCTTGGCGTCGAGGCGCGACAGCGTGACCTTGCCATCGACGATGTCGACGCGCAGACGCTGACGACCGGCGACGATGACGGTACCCGGCTGCACGGTGCGTTCCGAGTTGAAGCGCACGTAGCACTCGCCGCCGAAGGGCGTGTTGGTGACGTAGCACTCGTCGGCGTCGACGCGGAACGCTGCGTGCTGGTCGAGCAGCAGCGCGTCGGAGCCGACCACCACGCGGCCGCTGGTGCGCCCGACAACGCTTTCGCCGACCGCGAAGAAGTGCTCGGTCTTGGCGGCGTTCTCGCCGGGGCCGATGTGCACGAACGCGGCGCCCACCGTCGGTGCGGCCGGGCGCGCCGGCTCGGGCGCAGGCGCGGGAGCGGGTGCGGGCTTCGCCGCCGAGATCATGGTCTGGTTGAGCTTGACGCGATCGGCGCGAACCGCCTCGTCGCTGCCGCCCTCGCTGCGCTTCTTGATCGTCTCGACGATCGCAACGCCCTCGATCATGGCCAGCTTGAAGCAGGTCGAGTACTCCTTCAGCGTCGACTGCAAAGCCTCCGGGCGGAAGTCGTTCGTCTGCAGATAGGCTGGGTGCAGAAGGCCGCCCGCCATGTAGATCCCGCGCTGCTGCGACTCGTTGAGCGCGGTCACGGCGAGGCGCTTCTTCTTCGGCGCGTCGGCGAGCTCGTACTCGAGGATGCCCATCGAGGCGAGCAGCTCGTTCGGCCGCTCCGAACCGATGAACGCGAGCACCTGCTTCTTCTCGAACTCGTAGCACACGAGCTCGGGCGGCTGGTGCGACTGCTCGACGCGGCGCGTTTTCACGGCGACGAGGTCGTTGCCCTTTTCGTCCTTGAACACCGCCAGCGGCTCGCTGAGCGGCAGGTAGCGGATGTTGCCGCCCGTCCACGCCTCGTAGAACTTTCCCGCCAGCGCCTTGCCCTGCGCGACCTTCGGCATACCGCGGCCGCGGTAGCACCAGAAGATGTCGGAGTTGTCCTTGGCAGTCGCCTTCGCCAGCGCGATCGCGACGACGGCTTCGGCGGCCGACATACCGCCGCCGACGACGCAGGCGGGCGCGCCGACGAAGTCGGCGGCGTTGCCGAGTTTGTAGCGGATGCCGAGGCCGTCACCCATGAGGCGCACCTTGGCCGGCGAACCGCTGCCGAGCGCGAGCACGATGTTGCGCGTGTAGACCTTCGTCTTGGCCTGGGTTTGCAGCTCCATGCACTCCGCAGCCAGCAGCCCTTTCTCGATCTGCTCGCAGCCGCCGAGTTCGACGCCATTGCGGTAGGGCACCTTGTGCTCGTCGTAGACCTTGATCCAGCGCTCGTAGAGCTGGTTGGCCGGCGTCTGGTCGTCGTACGGCAGCTGGGCGATCAAGGCCCCGCCGGCCGGGAACACCAGGTCGGTGCGATCGCCGTAGTCGGCGTCCACGTCCTTGGGCTTGGGTTGGTGCTCGCCCCACTCCTTGACGATGCTGAGCACACAATCGCGGTCGACGATGAGCACCGACAGGCCCAGCTCGTGGGCGCGCCACGCGGCGGCGGTGCCACACGGGCCGGCACCAACGATGAGGAGATCCAACGGGGACGAGGGGCTGTCACCTTTCATGGCACGAAGGAGCGGCTGGCAGGCAAGCGAGAGGAGATTCGACGTCAGATGCGCGTCACTTCTTGATCGCGGCTGGCTTCCAGCCCGCGGGCGGTTGGTCGGGCACAGGCAATGGCACACCGTTGCGCAGATACAGAGCGTGCGTCTCGTCGAGAGTGAACGGCCGTCCGCCGATGCGACCGAAGACCGAGATCTGGTGGCCCGACTCGTCGGCCGCACGATCGCGATCGAGACCCTTGGCGATCGCCAAGGCCGGCCCATGCGTCTCGTGCGACGCGATGATCCTGGGCCGCGGTTCGGGCGCGAAGCCGTAGGCACTGCGGCCACCGTCTTCGGGCGTGACGAGCTGCAGCACGTGCAGACCCGACTTGCCGTCGGCGACGAGGCCATAGACGCTGTCGTTGACCATGCCGACCTTGACCTGGTTGACGTCGGTCATCAGGCCCTCGGCCGTGAAGCTCTCCAGCTTCGGTACGAACTTGGGCGCCGTCGGCACCTCGACGTCGACGATGGCGACGCCGCCGGCACCCGCACTGACGTAGGCATAGGTGCGCGCCACGTACACGTTGCGCGCGTCCCGGATCGGCAGCGTCGCGGCCAACTTCATGCTCGCGGGCAGCGTCACGTCGATGACGAGCAGCCCGTCGGAGCTCGTGACGAACGCGTAGCGGAACTGCACGGCCACCGAGGTCGGCTTGTTCGCGGGCACCGTCGCCAGGATCTTCGGGGCCAGCGGGTCGGTGATGTCGACGGCGACGACACCCTGGCTGCAGCAAACGTAGACCGTCGTGCCGGCGACAGCCAGGCCCTCGGCACCGGCCAGGGCGCCGTTCGGATTGAAGGTCAGCGCGCGCTCGAAGAAGTTGTTGTCGGGGTCGCCATCGGTCAGGCAGTCCACGTCGACGAGGATCAGGCCTTCGAAGCGATCCGTGATGTAGGCGTAACGGTAGGACTCGTGCAGGTTCTGGTCGTGCCCCTTGTACGGATAGCTCTGCTCGCGGTTGGCCGCGATCCAGGGGCGGCCCATGCTGATCGACAGGTTGGTCGGCAGCGCCACGGCCGTCGCGAACTTCGTCTTGACGTGCGTGTTCTGGCCGAGCGGCGACACCGGCGAAGTGACGATGCGCTCGGAGAAGTTCTTGTTGGCGATGTTGGCGATGTCGAAGACGCGGAAGCCGTCCGCGCCCGATGCCGTGTAAAGGTACTCGCCGCGCACCTCGAGGCTGTGCACGCTGCCGTCGTGGTGGTGCGCTTCGGTCAGCTCGCGCCGGTTCCGTTCGTGGGCGCGATACTCCTCGGGGAACGCCATGCGGTGCAAGTTGCTACCGATGACCGCCTGCGGTTCCGGCCACTCGGTGATCTTGACGGCCTCGAAGCCATCGTTGCCGGTGCCGACGTAGGCATACATGCCGAAGAAGTTGACGTAGTTGGTGCCCTGCAACAGGGTCTGCGCCAGCCACGCGTTGTTGTCGTTGTTCTCGCCCAAGTGACAGTCCGAGCACTTGCGCGTCTCGGTCTTGCGCACGGTGTGGGCGAAGTGCGTGTTGAAGCACTGGCCGTTCAGGCCGTTGGCAGCCACGGTCAACTGCTGCTTGTAGGCGATCGCACGCTGCGCATCGGTCGACGACACCATGACCGCCGACGACGAACGCACGGCGGCGACCTTGTTGTTCTTGACGTCGGGCGAGACGCCGAGCATGAACACGTCGTCGCGCGCCACCTGCGGGTTGTAGGAGGCCCAGTTGCGCAGGTCCTTCTTCTCGAAGTGGTGCATGTCGGTGCGCCAGTTGGCCTCCTGCGGCAGGTGGCAACCGAAACACGACGTCATCCACGACGTGTGGCACGCAGCACAGTCCATCTTCTCGGGCGTGTGGGCGCAACTGCCGTCGGCCTTCTGCGCGAGCTTCGCGTAGGCGGCCTTCGCGTTGTATTCGGGATCCGCCGGATCGCAGCTCCGCATCACCTGTGACACCTCCCACTCGAGGTCCGGGTAGAGCATCGAGTGCTGGATGAACTTGATGCGGGTGCCGGCGCGCTGCACTTCGAAGCGAGGTTTGCCAAAGGGCGTGTCGATCTTGGCGCCCTTCAGCTCGTCCAGGCGCCGCTTCCGGCTGTCCTGCGCCGCGCTCTCGTTCTTCGCAGCCGGCCCCGAGAAGCGCAGCGTCGCCAGCTCGGTCGCGGTGCCGTGGCAGTCTTGGCACTGGATCTGGATCGCGGCCTGGTATTCGGAGTAGAGGTGCGTGTCGCCGTGCACGTCCTGTTCGAAGTGGCAGTCGACGCAGTGCATGCCCTTCTCGGCGTGGATGTCCTTGAGATGCACGGGCTGGCCTGGCTTCGGCACGAAGCAGCCGCGCATGATGTCGGCACCCGTGACCTTGCTGCCGAGTGCAGGGATCACACCCGCGAACTTGTCCTTCTTGTCGTAGGGCACCTTCTCGCCGCTGGTGTCGAGCAGGTTGCCCTTGCGGTCGGTCTTGAACACGCCGCGGAAGATCCACCCATGGCCGTGGTAGTCGGCGAACTGCGTGTGCTGCAGGTTTGGGTTGACGTCCTCGGCAACCCGCTCGAGGAACGACTTGTCGCCCCACTTGCCCCGCTGTGCCGCACCCTCGGGGTTGCGATCGAGGATCTCGTGCAGTTCGGCCGCCGACTTCTCCTTCTGCGCCGGCGGCCACATCGCGTCGCCGTCCGTCTCGTACGTCCACATCTGGTAGCCGTAGTACGTGTTGATGAACGAATTCGGCTGGTGCATGTGACAGACCATGCACGTGCTGGACGGGATCGCCCTCGTGAAGCGGTGGGCCACGGGATGGCCGGGCTGATCCTGCGGGATCGTCGGATCGACCGCTTCGGCGTTGGACCCACCCCTCTTCATCCAGTCGATGCGCGAGCCCGCGTTGCCGTGCCCGAGGTTGCCAAGCTGCGCGTAGGGGCCCGAGTGCACGGGATCGCGATCGTTGGCGTAGATCATGTGGCAGGCCGAGCAGCCGCTGCCGCGGAAGTCGCCGGGCTGATCGTTGGTGCCGAACATCGACAGGTGCGGATCGTTGAGGCGCGTCTTGTGCACGTTGAGCGTCGGCAGATCGACGCGATTCAAAGTGCCGAGCCCGCGGTCCGACGAGCGGTTGTTGGGACGACCCGGATCCTCGAACTTGTCGGGCAAACCGGGCACCGGCGACGACAGGCCGTTGAGGCCCAGCGCGACGCCACCGAGGCGGCTGCCCTTCTCGAAGATGCGGAACACGTTGCCGGGCTGCGTGACTTCCCAGTGCGGCAGCGGCAGAGCCACCGCCGACCAGCTGTGCTTCTGCATCTCCTCTTCGGTCGGCGCCCGGTCGGGCTTGCCGTCCTCGCGCACGATGTGGTTGACGACCTGCGCCCTGCCGTCGGGCCCGTAGGACTCGCCGAGGATCGAGCGCTTGCTACTGACGATGCCGTTGACGTAGGTCACCGTGCCCCAGAAGTGCTGCGACGTCGTCATCAGCGACTTCATCACGCGCAGCGTCTCGTCTTGGTGACAAGGACCACACGTCTTGTTGGCGACGCGCAGGTCGCCCGGGTTGACGAACTGGATCCATGCCTCGCTCTCCTGCATCGTCAACATGTAGGGCCGTTCGGGATTGCCCGAACCCTGCCAGGCCTTCGGGAACAATGGCTTTGGGTGCGCGCCGCGCGCATCGCTCTGCGTGGCGTCGCCGCCGTGGCAGTGCACGCACGACGCCTGGGCCGCGCCGGGATGCGGGTCGCTGCAGCCGATGTGGCAGTCGCTGCAGGTTCCATTGCCTGCTCCAGTACCTGGTGCTATGCCTGCGTTGATCTGCCCCTGCAGTCCTTCGGCAGGCCGCTCGTAAGGTCGCCACCCCGATGGCGTTCGACAGCCAAACAGCTGGAAACCGGCCAGCGCGATGACCGCGGCAGCGGCACAACGAACGAGCGTTCGGCTCGATCGCGGGGCCGGGGACGAGGACGAACGATCAGATGGCGACGAACGATCAGATGGCAAGGTGGAGTTGTCCATGCGGCGCGATCCAGTTCCGCGGCCGATGCTAGCGAGGGTCACCGGCCCGTGCCACGGCAGATCGCGATGCGGCGGCTGATGTTGCCTGCCTGTCCATCAGCGCCACCGACAGGTTTTGGAACCGGTTGTCGCGCCGAAGCCCACTCGATCGTCTTGTCTGACAACCAGCCGGCGATCCCGGCGCAACCCCAACTCACGCGATGCCCAAGTACATGCTCATCCTGCGCGGCGACGTCACTGCCGACTACAGCCACTTCACCCCGGACGACTTCGCCCGCATCCTCGGCGAATACGCTGCCTGGGGCGAGAAGCTCGCGGCCGCAGGGCGGCTCGGCGCGAGCCACAAACTCACGGACCAGGGTGGCAAGGTGATCTGGCCCAAGGGCAAGAAGGTCGAAGTGAAGGACGGCCCCTACGTCGAGACGAAGGAAGTCGTCGGCGGCTACTACATCGTCAGCGCCGACGACTACGCCCATGCAGTGCGGCTCTGCGAAGGCCATCCCAACCTGCAGTTCGGCAGCATCGAAGTGCGCGAGGTCGACTTCATGGGCGCTCCCGAGTCCTGAGCCTCGGGGCGCATGGCCACGAACCTGCCGCCACAGATCGTCGACGACCTGTTCCGCCACCGCTACGGCCGCATGGTGGCGGGCCTTTGCCGCGTGCTCGGACCCAGCCGCCTCGACCTCGTCGAGGACGTCGTGCAGGAAGCGCTGCTGCGCGCGCTGCGCGTCTGGCCGGCCGAAGGCGTGCCCGACAGCCCCGAGGCCTGGGTCTTCCGCGTCGCTCGCAACCTGGCGCTCGACACGCTGCGGCGGCAGAAGATCGCCACCCGCGTCGACACCGAGCTGCAGGAGTGGGCGCGGCGCGAGGCGAGCGACCAACCAGCCGAGGCCGGGGCCATCGCCGACGACACGCTGCGCATGTTGTTCTTGTGCAGCCACCCAGCGGTGCCAGCCGACGCCCGCGTGCCACTGATCCTCAAGACCGTCTGCGGCCTCGGCGTGCCGGCGATTGCGCGCGCGCTGTTGCAGAAGGACGCGACGATCGCCCAGCGCCTCGTGCGAGCAAAGGCCAAGCTGCAAGGCTCCGACGTCGTCTTCGAGATGCCGGACGAACGAGATCTGCCGGGCCGTCTCGACCTGGTTCTGCAGGTGCTCTACCTGGTGTTCAACGAAGGCTATCGAACGCACAATGGTCCCGAGCTCGTGCGCAGCGACCTCGTACACGAAGCCGTGCGGCTCACTGCGTTGTTGCTCGATCGCCCGTCGACGGTGACTCCGACTGTGCACGCCCTGCTGGCCCTGATGCTGCTGCTCGGCGCGCGCACACCGGCACGCACCGACGCCGCTGGCGACCTGCTCACCCTGGCCGAGCAGAACCGCGCGTCGTGGGACCGCCACTGGCTCGAGAGCGGCTTCCACCACTTCCAACTGTCGATCGGCGGCGAAACACTGTCGCCTTACCATTGCGAAGCCGCGATCGCTTCCGTGCACGCGAGTGCTGGCACCTACGCGGCGACGAACTGGCTGCGCATCCTCGCCGAGTACGACCGACTGTTGGCCATCGCTCCTTCGCCGGTCGTGCGCCTCAACCGCGCGGTCGCCGTCGGCAAGGTGCACGGGGCAAAAGCCGGCCTGTCGGCACTCGAGGCCCTGCACGACGACCGCGCGCTCGACGACTACTGCCTGCTCGCGGCGACGACGGCCCAGATGCATTGGGTGCTCGGCGAGCACGTGCACGCCGCACGTTCGCTGGCTCGAGCCCTCGAGCTGCCGTGCTCGGAGCCCGAACGACGGCTGCTGCAGCGAAGGCTCGACGCCTGCCGCCGCGGCGACCTGGCACCTCCGTGGTAACTGCGCGCGAACGCATCGTCGCCGGTGCTACAGTGGCGCCCGTGATCGCCACCTTCCTGCGGCGACTGTTTTCACGAGGCCCAACCATGCTCTCCGTCGGCAGCAAAGCCCCCGATTTCACCGTCTCCGCGCAGGACGGCACGCCCGTGTCGCTGCGTGCCCTCGCCGGCCAACGCGTCGTGCTGTGGTTCTACCCAAAGGCCGACACGCCTGGTTGAACGAAGCAAGGCTGCGGATTCCGTGATCGAATCCGCGACTTCGAACAGAAGAACGTCGTCGTGCTGGGCGCCAGCTTCGACTCGACCGATGCCAATGCCGCGTTCGCGAGCAAGTTCTCGTTCCCGTTCCAACTGCTCTGCGACACCGACAAGAAGCTGGCCCTTGCCTATGGCGCGGCGGCGAGTGCCAAGGACGAGTATCCCAAGCGCATCACCTACGTGATTGGCATCGACGGCACGATCGAGCAGGCGATCGAGACGAAGGACCCGGCCGGACAGGCGGCGGCGATCCTCGCGGCGGTCGCGGGCAAGTCGTAGCGCTACGCCATGGCGGAGCACCCTTGCCGGGCCCCACTTCCTGGGCCCCATTTGCTTTGCAGACCTCGCCGCGCGATCGACCTGACTGGTGTCGACAGGCCCAAGTGAGCCGCGGGGCGCGGGCGCCGACCTTCCTGGCCCGCGTGCGTCACGCCAACGGCGACCGAACGTCGCGGCCCTGGTTGGTCGTGCTGTTCGAGCTATGGTTGACGCTGCGCGCGGGCGGGCGGGCGGTGCCTGCAGTGTGTTCGATGTCAATCTGTCGAACACGCTGCGCTTCATCATCGAGTGACCGGGGTGCCGGCGCTGCCTTCGCGTTCGTACCCGGCATGCTGCGGCGAACTGCACGCGCGCGCGCCCCAAGCACCATACACGACCTCTAGCACTGAGCTCGGCGTGGCATGATGTGCGGGATGCGCATTCCAACCCACTCACTGTTCGTTGCCGCCGCCGCCGTGAGCACGCTAGTCGCGCAGGAGCGACACCCGCTGCAGATCGCTCTGATCGAAGCGGACGCCACCCCGGTGGCCGCACGCTCGAACGCGTTCACCGCATTCTTGCGCGAACGCTTCGCCGCCGTGAAGCACATTGCCGCCGCCGATCTAAACGCCAAGACCCTCGAGGGCATCGACGTCGTGCTGCTCGATTGGAGCCAAGCCGATGGCGTCATGAAGTGGATGAGCGATGAACATGCGCCTGTGACTTGCCCGCTCGGCGAACGCGCGAACTGGAACACGCCGACCGTGCTGCTCGGTAGTGCGGGCCTCAGTGTCGCGACCGCCTGGGACGTGCGCGGCGGCTCGGGTTGAACGTGTCTCTACCCCTTCGCGTACGGGTTGCGCGAACACGAGATCTTCCGCACGCCAAAGGCCATCGACCACACGGGCATGGTCGACGAACCGAGCGCCGACTGGGCCGAGCATCTGCCCGGCAAACCAGCGACGGTGGCGTTCTTGCCGCTCGCTCACGCTGCTGACGTGCACGAAGCGGGCTGGTGCACGTACGAACAGACACTCGACCACGCACCCGACGTCGAGATCATGTGCGGGGGCAAGAACAGCAAGCTGCCGACGGCCGCCGCGATCTGGCGCCAAGGTCATCTGCTGCACTTCGGCTTCCAGCAGGATCCCTCGCAGCTCAATGAGGTCGGCCGCAACCTGCTCGAGAACTGCATCGTCTACGTCGCTGGCTTTCGCGGGGATCGACCGCTCGGCAACGTACGTTCCGTGTTCCGCCCCGGACCGCGGTTCGAGACGCGCGGCTGGCTGCGCAGCACGCTGAAGAACAAGGACGCGACCGCCGCCCAGATCGCTGAGCGATTCTTCGCCGGTGCACGCCGTGAGCAACTCGCGGCGATGGACATCGAACAGGCCAAGCAGTGGCTGGATGCGCACATGACGTTCCTCGTGCCGCAACCCGACGGCCACCTCGACGCGTGTCCCGACCTCGAGGCGCTGCAGCTCGACGTCCGTGCGCCGGAGTTCGTGCGCGGCATGCGCACAGCACTCGGCGGTGCAGTAGCAACACAGGCCGCCGGGTGCCGCATCTTGCACCGCCATTGCGCCGAAGGTCCGCGCAACGGAACCGAACCCGCCGAGGCAGCCGCGTGGACGACGTTCCTCGAGGCCAACGAACCCTACCTGTTCTTCAGCGAGAACGCCGACTGCTCCTGGCTGCTCGACCCGCTGGCCAAGGCGCGCGGCGTGCCTTGCGCGGAGCTGCGGGGACCGGCGCGGCGCGGCTGAGTACCTGCGTCCCCGTTCGGTGTCCGCATGCGACACGAGCTTCGGGTCAGCAGCGTTGCCCTCCAGCGTCCCTGCGCCGGTCAGGCGGCTCGCCGGCTGCGCGTTCGTCGGGAACCAGCTCGCTCAGTGCAGCCGCACCGTGCCGAGCCGATCGCCTGGATCGCAGAAATCGCCGAGCACCGCGCATAGCCCCTTCACCGTCGGATCCGCGTAGCGGTCGTAGAACTTCTGGTTGTGCGGGCCGACACCGTGCTCGGCCGAGTAGGTGCCTTCGTAGCCGCGCACCGCGAGTTCGTAGATCTGATCCTGCAGCGTGGCGGTCAGCGCCGCCGAACCACCGGGCGCATCGGCGTCCTTCCACAGCAGGTTCAGGTGCGTGCCACCGTCGCCCCAGTGGCCGTAGTCGCACAACGTCACGAACGGAAACTGCTTGCCGAGCAACTCCACCACCGCCGCCGTGAACGCCGGCAGCTGCGAACGCGGCACACTGACGTCGAACGCCAGCAACTTGCCCAGGCTGCGCAAGCTCTCGCTGATGTGGTGACGGATCTGCCAGAACTCCTCGCCCTTGCCGATCAGCACGTCGACGATCGCGTCTTCGCTGGCTTCGAGATGCGCCCCGAGGCGACTTTCGAGCACGTCACCGAGCGACAGCACATCGACAGGCAACGTCGACGAGAGTTCGACGAGCACGCTGTAGGCGGGCAACTCGGCGAACGGCCGCCGCAGACTCGGCTGGTGCTCGAACACGGGGCCGATCGAGGCAGCGCTCATCACTTCGAACGCACTGAGCACATCGCCGAGCTCGCCTTCGAGCGCCTGCAGCAGCGCGAGCACGCCCTTGCCGTCGCGGCAGCCGACCAGCGCCGTTGCGCGCTGGCGCGGCAGCGGTGCTACTTGCAGCACGGCGCGCGTGACGATGCCCCACACGCCTGACGTGCCCGTGAACACGTGCTTGGCGTCGAGCCCGGTGTTGTTCTTGCGCAGCCGATTGAGCAGCGAGACGACGCGGCCATCGCCGAGCACGACTTCGATGCCCAACAAGTTGTGGCGCACGTCGCCGTACTTGAGCAAGCGCGTGCCTCCCGTGTTGGTCGCGATCATGCCTCCGATCTGCGGATCGGCACCGAGGTCGACCGGGAACCAATAGCCGTGCGCGGCCAGCGCTTCGTTGAGTTGGCTCAGCAGCACACCGCCGTCGACGAGTGCTGTGCGACCGGCCGCATCGATGTCGATAGTGCGGTTCAAACGTTCGAGGCTCAGCACGACCATCGAACCGCTGGCGTCGGGTGTCGAAGCCGCAACGAGGCCAGAGTTGGCGCCCTGCGCGACGATGCGCACGCCGTGCTGGTTGGCGAGCCGCAACACAGTCGCCACTTCTTCGGTGGAAGCCGGTCGCGCGATGCAGCGCGCAGTGCCGCTGCCGTAGCGCCAACCCTTCTCGAAACGCGCACGGTCTTCGGGGCTCGTCAAGACGCCGCGTTCGCCGAGAGCATGCAAGAGGGCGTCTACGAACGTGTCAGCCATTCGTGCGACTGTAGTCGAGAGCGCCCCCGACCTCACCTGCTGGCTCACCTGCTGGCTCACGGCTGGCTCACTGCTGGCTCGTCATCTTGAAGATGCCCGTCGCGTTGCCGCTGTCGAAGCGCAGGTCGAGCACACCGGGCGCCTCTTCGCTGCGCGTGATGAACTCGTGGAACGAGCCCGGCACGACCTCGCTGCGCAGACTGCCATCGGCCCCGACGAACAGACGTTCGACCATGGCCGCGCGGAACGCCGTCTGGCGCACGCGGCCACTCTGCGACACTTCGACCTCGGCCTTGACGGGTCGGCCGCGACGGCGCTGCTCGTCGGCGACCGAGACGACGTCTTTGACACGATCCGTGGCGTGGTTGAAGGCGTTGCCCTCGGTGGCGATCCAAGCCATCTCCTTGGACTCGCGCAACAGGATCTCGTAGTCGACCCAGTGCGGCTCGCGGTGCTGGCGGTCGAAGCAGGCCAGCAAGTTGGGCAGCAAGCGCGCCGCGTCGTCGAAGCCCAGTGTGCCGTGTTGTTCGAGCTCGGCCAACGCGGCCTTGGCCGACAGCGGCAGCGGATCGCGCGAAGTGCCGATGACGCGCTGCACGGCGGCCTGGAAGCCGGCCGAGAAGCGTTCGGGGTGCAGTTCGCTGACGAAGAACTGCGCGATCGACTCGGGCAGGTCCTTGTGCGTGAAGGCGCGGCCCGTCATGCCGAGGCGCTCGAGCGGGTAGACGCCGCGGCATTCGAAGCCGAGCGGCTCGAGGATGCGGCGGAAGGCGAGCTCGCCGGCCGGCAAGGCGCCGCCGGCCATCGCGACGGTGCGCAGTGCGCCGTGGTCGAAGACGAGCTTCTTGCCAGCGCGAAGCGCATCGCCGACGTAGGCAGCGGCCATCGGCACGCGGCGCGTCACGTCTTCGAACAGCAGCATGTTGAGCGCCTGCGCCAGTTCCGCGCGGCGCAGACGGTCCGGGTGTGTGCTCAGCAGGCTCGGATGCAGCTCGAGAGCTTCGAACAGGCGCACTGTGCGCACGGTGCCAACGACCCGTTCGAGCAGGGCCCAGAGCGACGATTCATGAAGATTCTGCATGGCTGGTGTGGAGTTCGGCTCGCGGCGCAAAGGCGCCCGACCTCGGCCGAATCGGGCTCAGATCGGCTCTGAAGGCCGAAGAACATAGCACCTGCGCCCGCGGGACGGGTTCCACGCCTCCCGACTTCTCTGCATGAAATCATGCGGTAGGCTCATGATGTGGGCCGATCCCTCCCTAGCACGGCCGCCTTGCAAGCGTTCGAATCCGCCGCCTACCACCGCAGCGTCACGCTCGCCGCGGCCGAACTCCATCTGACGCAGAGCGCCGTCAGCCGGCAGATCCGGGCACTCGAAGAACACCTCGAGGTCGAGCTGTTCGTGCGCGAACGGCAGCGCATCCGGCTGTCGCCGGCGGGTGAGCACTACCTCGTGCACGTTGCCTCTGCCTTCGACCGACTCGAAGCCGCCGCACTCGAACTACGCACGCTGCGGCGGGGCGGTGGGGTTCTGCAGCTCGCGATCCTGCCGACCTACGGCACCAAGTGGCTGATCCCGCGGTTTCCGTCGTTCGCCGAGCAGCATCCCGAGATCCAGGTGCACTTCACGACGCGGCTCTCGGTGTTCGACTTCGCAACCGAAGACCTCGATGCCGCCATCCACTACGGCGAGGCCCACTGGCCCGGGGCCGTGATGGAGGCATTGATGGATGAAGAGGTCCGCGTCGTTTGCACCGCCGCCTACCGCGAGAAGCACAGGCTCGAAGTACCCGCGGACCTGCGACGCGCGACGCTGCTGCAGATGTCGCCGCGGCCCAACTCGTTCGCCGAGTGGCTGCTCGCGAAGGGAGTGACGGGCGTCGACGGGCGTCGCGGGCCGCGCTTCGAACACCACGCGATGACGCTGCAGGCTGCGATCGCGGGACTCGGCGTCGCGGTGCTGCCCGGATTCGTGGTCGACGACGAGCTGGCGGCGGGACGCGTCGTCGAGGCGGTCGACGACACTCGCGTTGTCACAGGGAAGGGATACTGGCTCGTGTATCCCGAGCGGCGGCGCGAACTGCCTGCGCTGCGCGCGTTCCGCGAATGGCTGCTGCGCGAACACGGTCGCGATGCGACGCCGGCAGGCAGCTGAGCAAGCCCCCGCGGACACATTGCCGAGGGCTCGACGAACGACCGCGGCACCGCTCTGATGCGCCCACGTTTGCGAACCCACCATCATGAGCAGGCATCCATGCGCACAGCCCTCTCGTTGCCGTCCCTGACCACCGCCGTCGCTCTGGCCCTGATCGGCTGCACCGCTCTGGCGCAAGAACCTGCCCGTCAGCCCGACGCCCGGCGCGCGGTCCTGGTGACGGGCGCCAGCTCGGGCATCGGCCGCAAGACGACGGAGCTGCTCGCCAAGAACGGCTTCTTCGTCTACGCCGGCGCCCGCAAGGCTGTGGACCTCGAAGAACTGAACGCGATCGAGAACGTGCAGGCGATCGCGCTCGACGTGACGGTGCCCGAGCAGATCGACGCCGCGGTGAAGACGGTGCGCGAGGCAGGCCGCGGGTTGTACGGCCTTGTCAACAACGCCGGCGTGCTCGTGCTCGCCCCGCTCATCGAGCTGCGTGAGAAGGACCTGCTGTTCCAATTCGATGCCAACGTGTTCGGCGTCTACCGCCTCAGCAAGGCATTCGCGCCGCTGCTGATCGAGAGCAAGGGGCGCATCGCGACGACCGGCTCCATCTCGGGCATCGTCACCTGGAGCATGGGCGGTCCCTACTGCATGAGCAAGCACGCGGTCGAGGCCTACACGGACGTGCTTGCCGCCGAGATGGAGCCGTTTGGCGTGCGCGTCAGCGTGGTCGAGCCAGGCAACTACCGCTCCGACATCATGACGAACATGCGCCAGCGCCTGCTCGATGCCGGCTACACGAACGAAGGCTCGCTCTACCGTGGACACATGGACCGGCTGCTCGAGCGACCGACCGACCGAGCCGAGTTCAAGGAGCCCGACGAAGTGGCGGCGGCGTTCCTGCATGCACTCACCGACGAGAATCCCAAGCGCCGCTACATGGTCGTGCCCAACCGGCGCGAGGCCGAGTTGACCATCAAGGCCGCCATCGCGCGCGTCGTGCAACTCAACGAAAGGCAGCCGTTCGCCTACGACCGCGAGGGTCTGATCAAACTGCTCGACGCTGCAATCGCCGGCTCGAAGTGACCGGCGTGGACACGCCCACGCCGTGCCCCACCGGGCTGCGCCGCGAACTCGGCACGCTCGAGTCGTACGCGATCCTAATCGGCATCCTCGTCGGCGCTGGCATCTTCACCGTGACTTCGGACGCGGGTGCGGTCGCGGGGCCGAGTGTGATTCTCGGCTACATCGTGCTGGCGCCCGTCGTGATGGCCAGCGCCACGGCCTACCTGGTGTTCTTGTCGACGCCGCTCGGGTTGTTGCCCGGCGGCGAAGTGCTGCACATCGCGCGCACGTTCGAGAACCGTACGCTGACGTTCCAGAGCGCCTGGCTCAAGTGTGTGTCGTACCTCGGCGCGGCGGCCTACCTGGCGGATGCTCTGGCGCTCAACCTCGAGGCCTTGTTTGGTGCCGACCTCGGCCCGGTCGCGCACACGATGCTCGCGCTGTCGTCGCTGGCGTTCTTCTGGTTCGTGCACACGCGCAGCGTGCGCTGGTTCGGTCGGCTGCAAGTCGCCATGTGCTCGGTGCTCGCGGTGGCACTGCTCGTGTTGATCGGGCCGGGCCTGTTCGCAGTCGAGGCGAAAAACCTGCAGCCGTTCTTCCCCGCCGGCTGGCACGGCTTTGCCAACGCACTGCCAATGCTGTTCTTCGCCTACGCGGGCTTTGAGTCGCTCGCCCACAGCGCCGGCGAAGTGCGCGACAGCCGGCGACGACTGCCCGCCGTGTTCGTGCGCGGCCTCGTCGTCACGACGGGATTGTTCGTCGCGATGTCGATCGTCGCGTTTGGCGTGTTGCCCGCCCACGAAGTCTCGGCCACCGGCGTGCCGATGAGTCGCGCCGCCGCCACATACTTGCCCGTCGGAGCGCGCGAGTTCGTGACCATCGGCGCGATCATGGCGATCGCGACGTCACTCAACGCAACCCTGCTGGTGCCAGCGCGGCTCGCCTGGTCGATGGCGCAGCTCGGTCAGCTGCCGCGTGCGTTCGGCCGCTTGCATGCGAGGCGGCAGATTCCCGTCTTCGGCGTGACCATGAGTGCGCTGTTGATCGCGCTGCTGGTCGTGTCGGGCCAGCGACACGTCGCCTTGGCGATCGCGACTGTAGCTCTGATGGCGCTCTACGCGATCCACAGCCTGGCGCTGCTGGCGCTGCCAACCCGCAACCCGCAGTTGTACGCACAGGCCCTGACGCGGGTGCCGCGGTGGCTGCAGGTCGCAGCCGCGTGGCTATCGGTGGCTTCGCTGACGACGGTGCTCGGCATCCAGGTCGAAGGCGACGTGGTGCGGCGATGGACTTCGCCCTGGCAGAACGAGCCAACGACGCTCGAACTGTTGCTCGCGTGGATCCTGGTGGGTCTCGTGCTGGAGCGCTTCGGCGCCCACCGCAGTCGAACCAGGCCGTAGGCGCTGGCTATCTGCGCCCGCGTTATGCTGGCGCTACCATGTCCCCCGAGTCCGCCATGCCCCCCGAGTCAAGGCACGACAAGCGCCAGCACGGCGTGCGCGCATCCAGTGCCGAATACGCGCACTACGACCAGGTCAAGAAGCCCAGCTACCACATGGCCGAAGCGGCCGACGGCGCCGATGTCTTCGACGAGAACTTCCGCTTCGCGACGTTGGACCTCGGCCGCTTCTTGCACGGGGACGCGAACGACCGGCGCTGCTTCGCCGAGGAATTGGGCGCCGCGATGCGCGACATCGGCTTTGCGATCCTCGAAGGCCACGGCATTCCCGCCCGGCTGTTCGACGAGGCAGAGACGTGGGTCGAGCACTTCTTCACGGGCACGCCGTTGGCCGACAAGAAGCGATTCCGAGCCGCACGCCACGGCGCCGTCAGTGAGGGCTACTTCCCACTCGAAGAGACGAGCGACATCCATCCGGACCTCGTCGAGGGTTGGGTGTTCGGCCGGCGCGCCTTCGATCTCGGCGATGGCGACGAGAACGCGCCGTTCGCGGCCTCGACGCTGTGGCCGCGCCCCGAGTTCGAACCGAAGTTCCGCCGCCTCGTGTTGGCTGGCAGCGCACTGTTCCAACCGATCATGCGCAGCATCCTGATGGGCCTCGGCCTCGATGCGCACCTGTTCGATCGCCGACTCGAACGACCCGACCTCGCGCTGCGCCTCAACTACTACCCACCGCTGACCGCAGCACAGGCCAACAGCCAGGCGAGCCGCCTGCTCGGCCACGAGGACGTCGACTTGTTCACGCTGCTGCCCGCACCGAGCATCGAAGGACTGCAGGTGCTGCTGCGCGACGGCCGCTGGGCCCGCCTTTCGCCGCCTCCCGGCACCATCGTGCTCAACACCGGCGACTACCTGCAGCGATTGTCCAACGACATCCTGCCGTCGACGACTCACCGCGTCGGACGACCGCGCGACCCTTCGCTGCGCCAGCACTCGCGTGTGAGTTTCCCGCTCGCCGCCTACCTGCACCCCAACGAGATGCTGGAGGTCCTGCCCGGCACGGGCCCTGCCAAGTACGAACCGATCCGCGTGCTCACGTTCCACACGCGCACGACGGCCAAGTTCTATGGCGACGACTACGCTGTCGAGTAGTGCGGTTCCACCCGGCTCGACGGGCACGACGTCACTTGCTCTGATAGATGCAGCATGAAGCACGAAGTGCGCAGCATTCCGCCGGCACCGCGGCGCGTTCGCCTGCAGCCGCTGCTTGCACATCGCTGGCCGCTGCTCGCGAGCGGCGGCGCGCTGCTCGTGCTCGGCTGCTTGGCGGCATGGTTGATGTTCTTGCAGGCCGGGGGCAAGCCCAGCGATCAGCAACTGCTTCAATCGGGGCCAGTCGAAAGAGCAATCGGCAAAGTCGGCACCATGGAGCCAGCCATCCGGCGGGACGGGCAGCTCTGGCAGCGAGTGCACTACACGTTTGCCTGGCGCGACGGCACGTTGACGGGCGCCTGCTTCGTGCCGGCCGGCACGCGCCTGCGCGACACGGAGGCCCCTGTCGAAGTGCTGCGGGGGCAACCGCAGATCAACTGCATCGAGGGTGGCGTGCTGTACATGGACCGCCTCTGGCTGCAGCCCGGGTTCTGGCTCGGCATCATGGTGGTGCCCGGTTGCCTCGTGCTGCTCGGTTGGGCCGCGAGCTTCTTCCAACTGCGCCAGGTGCTCGTGCACGGCGACGTCTCGGTCGGCCGCGTCACGGCGGTAAGTCCTGTGAGCCTGGTGTTGCCCGAGATGCTGTGCGTCGTCTATGAGTTTCGCGACCACCGCGCCACTGCGCGCCGCAACCGCCACTGGGTCCGTCTGCACGGTGCGCTCGGCGCGCGGCTGTCGCGTCAGCTGCAATCCGGCAGATTCGAGGAGATGCCGGTGCTGCACGACCGGCGCCTGCCGCAGTGGAACCGCATGCTGTTGCCGGCGGACTTCCTGCCACAGGTGAGCCGGCCGGCGGAGCCTGGCGAACGACACGACGTCCCGCTCGATCAGTAGCCCCGTAGCGCTGCGACTCGCAAGCCCGCCAAAACTGAACCGAGGCGCGCAGCGACCTCGTCACTGCGCGCCTCGTCGAGCCCGCGGGTGCCGATGCCGGCACACCGCGAACCGACCGACACTCACTGCACGACGACTCGATCGACGTTCGATGCAGCGTGCACGTTGCCCGTGGCGTCGAAGAACACCGCCACCGCATCGAGCGTGAAGCCCGTGAAGAACGACGCGATGAACCCGGGGAACACGTAGGGCACATTCGGGTAGGTGCCCGGATTGCTCGTGAACGCGAAGTGCAGCGGATCGCCGACCACTGCCGAACCGCCGATGCTCAAGAACGAGAGCCCATCGACTTCCAAACCAAGGAAGCTGCCCATCGCGAGCGGCCGCGTCGTCGTCAGCGAGAACAGCACGTAGCCGTCGACGTACGTGGCGGGCACGTTGGCGATGCTGATCGACAGGTTGCGGGTGCCGGTCGACGCGATGTCCAACACTGGGCCCGAGACGTCGCGGCCAGCGCCGATGCCGCTCGCAACGAGCGCGAAGTCCGCGTCGACCGCCGGGGTCTCGACGTGCTGGTCCAGCACAATGATCGGCGCGCTGACCTCGACCTTCCACAGGCCGTAGGCGGGATTCTGCACGAAGACGTTCTCGACCGTGTCGAGCGTGTTCGGCGAGCCACCCGGTGCCGTGTAGAGACTGACAGGCGATGTCGCCATGCCGTTGTTGCCGTGGTAGACGGTGCCGTTCGGCGCGGTCAGCTTCACGCTGAGGTCGTTGACGCGGTGCGGGCTCGAGAACGGAGCTGCCGCGGCCAGGTCAGCGTAGACCATCGTCGTGCGGAACTGCGGCGTACCCGGCTTGACCTGGACCGTGTAGGTCCGAGCCTGGCCCTGCTGCAGCACATCGAGCTCGTCGAGCACGAGCATGTTCCGACGCAGGTCATACAGGTCGTTCAGCGCCGGGAAACCCCAACCCTGACGGTAGCGGCTCGTCGCACCGGTACCGTTGATGGCCGGGTCGTATTGACGTGCCGTGTTGACCAGCAACGCCTTCGCCGTCGTGAAGTGCGGCTTGTAGTCGAACCGGTTCATCCAGTTCGGCGCCGCGGCCTGACCGAAGTAGCCGTCGGTGAACATCTCGAGCACCAGGCCCAGGTGGCCGGCGA
>JBDSBS010000771.1:0-4888 GCA_039921435.1 Planctomycetota bacterium
CGCCGCACCACCACCACCAGCTGTCGGAGGCGAACTGCCCCCGGATCCACCACCTCATCATTGCGGCGCAGCGGGGCGCGCCATCACGAGCCCTGCGAAACACAGGGCTGGCACAAACATCTTGAGCAACATCGGACCTCCTTGGGGACACCGGGTTGGGTCGTTACGGGCGGGCTTCGGGCAGGGAGCCTCCCGACCCGTCAAGGGTATCGGAATGCTCCACCCGCGCAACTGGAGAGGCAGATTGCCAGGTTGCCGCAATGCCAGGTTGCCCAGAGCAGACTCCGGCCGACCGGCTCTCGACCGACGGGATTCGTCAAAGATCCCCAAGGTCGACCGACAGCCGTTGACCAGCTACCCCTTTGCCTGGACGCTTGTCGCCCCCCTTCCCCGAGGGGGGCCCCCACAATGAGCACCTCTGTGACTGAATCAGACATCGCCCCCCCAGCCGCCGACACGTGGGATGGCATCCTCGAAAACCTCCGGCGTCGCTATCCCGGCCAGAAGGACAGCGTGCTGTTCTGTATCTACAAGCTGCAGCAGAACCCTGTCCTCACGCTGCGCGATTTTCGCGACGAAGCCGCTCTCTACGGCATCCCGATGGCGGGACGCGCCCTGCATTCGGCGAAGGGACAGCTGGGGCTGATCAAGGCGCCGCCGGTCCCGAGCCCCGAGCCCGTCGCCGAGGTTGCCGCGCCGGTGCGACGGCGCGGGCGCCCGGCGCGCGACGACGCCGGTGGCGCATCGATCGAAAGCAAGGTGGTCGCCGCAGTGCGCCAGATCCAAACTGCTGCTGGCGCCGACGCCGAACAACTTCGCTCGGCGATGCGCAAGGCCATCGCCATCCTGCAGCAGGCCCTCGGCAGCGGGTAGTAACTGCTACCGCGGCATGTGCTCGTCACGATGGCGCATAGCCCCGATGCCGTGCTTGTCGGTCCGCCCCCGCGCCGGCGGGCGTGCGAAGCGTCGCTGGTAGCGCCTGCACGAACGGCCGCAAGAACTCGGGCCAATCGTGACGCGCGCAGCGTGCATAGTCCGCGGCCATGGCTGTTCCCACGGCGGTCGGTTCTGCGCTTCGGTGCTCGCAGAGCCACTGCCACAGCAAGCCGGCCAGACGATGCAGCGCGATGCCGCTGGTCGCTCCCGTGGTCGCGTGCAACCACGACGCCAACCCCTCGAAGGCGGCATAGGCCGAAGGGCTTGCCAGCAGCAGTCGCAGAGTCGTCGTCCAGTTGCCGCTGTTGGCGACGATGTCCCAGTAGCGAGCGAAGCGCTTCATGCGCTGCATCGACGCGAAGGGCACTGCCCGCGTCTGCAGCACCTCGTACGGCGCTTCCTCGGCGTAGACCATGCCATGCTCGTCGTCGTGCCGCACGATCGGTGTGCCGCGCAAGCGCTTGAGCACGCCGACCTGGATCTCCTGCGGCCCCAACGCGAACAACTCGTCGAAGCCGCGCGCAAACGTCGCTTCGTCCTCGCCGGGCAAGCCGACGATGAGGTCCGCGTGCACGTGGGCACCGGTCGATGACTGCAGCCAACGCAGGTTCTCGGCGAGCTTCTGCACGTCCTGGCGCCGCGAGATGCGTTCGCTGGTCGCCTCGTCGAGGGTCTGCACACCGACTTCGAACTGCAGTGCCCCCGCCGGAAACGCCGCAATCTCTGCACGCAGGCGCTCGGGCAAGCGATCGGGAATCAGCTCGAAGTGCAAGAACATGCCGTCCTGCCAGCGCTCGCGGAAGAACCGCAGAATCGACGCAGCCGCCTCGATGCCGAGATTGAACGTGCGATCGACGAACTTGAAGTGCTTCACGCCGCGCCGCAGCAGCGTCGCCATCTCGTCGAGGAACGGACCGATCGGCGCCTTGCGCACTGGCACGTCGAGCGCCGACAGGCAGAACTCGCACGTGAATGGGCAGCCGCGCGAGCTCTCGACGTAGACGACTCGATGCGCGATGTCCGGATCCGTGTACTCCGAGTACGGCGAAGCCAGCTCTTCGAAGTGCGGCAGCGGCGCGTCGATGACCCGCGGTAGCCCTGACTCGCCGGCGAGCAGTTGCCGGCAGAGGTCGCGGAACGCGAGGTCCGCTTCGCCGCGCACGATGTGGTCGGCGACTGCGCAAATGGCTTGCAGCTCGGTCTCGTGACTCACCTCGGGGCCGCCGACGACGAGCAGCAAGTCGGGCCGCACGCGCTTCAGGGCCCGGGCGAGCTGCAGGGCCGGCGTCGCGTTCCAAACGTACACGCCCAGGCCGACGATGCGCGGCTCGGCGGCAAGGATCACTTCGGCGACATCGCTCGGCCGCTGGCTGATCTCGAACTCGAGGATTGCACTCTGCTCGCGCAGCTCGGCCAAGTTGGCCCGCAGGTAACGCAAACCGAACGATGCGTGGATCCACTTCGCGTTCTGCGTGGCGAGCACGATGTTCGGCATGGTGTTATGGCACCTTCGCCGCGCGCACGTCCGCGGACAAGTCCTTCACGGCGACGGTCGGCCCGTCGCACAACGCCGCCACGCGCAGCATCTCGTTCTGCAGCTGCCGCACGTTGCCAGGCCAGCGCGCAGCGCGCAGAACCGCTTGGGCATCAGCCGACAGCTCGAGTCGGCGCCCCGCCTTGCTCGCCGCCTCGCTGAGGAACTTGCGCGCCAACAACAAGACATCGTCACCGCGGTCGCGCAGCGGCGGCATCCCGAGCCGCAGCACGTTGAGGCGGAAGAACAGGTCCTCGCGAAACCGCCCGGCCTTGACGGCGGCCTCGAGGTCCTGATTGGTCGCCGCGATGACGCGCACGTCGATCTTCTTCACCTTCGTGTCGCCGACGGCGCGCACTTCGCTCTCCTGCAGAGTGCGCAGCAGATTCACCTGCATCGGCAGGCGCATCTCGCCGATCTCGTCGAGGAAGATCGTGCCGCCGTCGGCCGAGAGGAAGTGGCCCGGGTGGTCCTTGATCGCACCCGTGAACGAGCCGCGCTTGTGGCCGAACAGAACCGATTCGAGCAGCGTCTCGGGGATCGCAGCACAATTCTCGGCGACGAACGCGCGCGTCGCGCGGCGGCTCGTCGCGTGCAGCGCGTGCGCGACGCGTTCCTTGCCGGTGCCGCTCTCACCCGTGATCAACACCGCCGCATTGGCCGGCCCGAACTTCTGGATGCGCGAACGCAGCTCGAGCATCGGCGGACTGATGCCGACGAGCCCTTGCCACTCGCTGCCATCGGGCGACGCGGCGATTGGCAATGGCACGTCCGCGCGTTCCAGCAGAAGGCGCAGCTCTGGCCACAACTCGGGCGCCTCGCGCTGCACGCGGGTGAGCAGCGCCTGGAACGCCGCCAGGATCTCCTCGGGCGCGCTCAAAAGTGCATGTCCTCGAGCAGAGTCAGCCCCGCGTACTCGAGCACGAACTCGCGTTCGACGCCGTCGTCGAAGCGCACGACGGCGCGCGCCGACATGCCGCGGCCCGCGATGCGACGCACCGCACCGGACCCGTAGAGGTCGTGCTTGACGCGCACGCCGGGTCGCAGCGCAGCGAGCGCCTCGGGATCCGGTGTCACACTCCAACCGGTGCTGTTAGCGCCGCCGTCGTCGACGTCGTAGCGCTGCCACGACACCGTGTAGTTCTCGACGCAGTCGGCCGGCAACTCGCGAAGGAAGCGCGAGGGCAGCATCGACTGAAAGCTGCCGTTGACCATTCGTTCGCGCGCCGAGCCGAGGAACAACGTCTGCCGCGCGCGCGTCAGCGCGACATACATGAGCCGCCGTTCTTCTTCGAGCCCTTCGGGATCGTCAGCGGCGCGCATGCTCGGGAACACACCCTCTTCGAGACCGACGACGAAGACATGGTCGAACTCGAGGCCTTTCGCCGCGTGCACGGTCATCATCTGCACGGCTGGACCTTCGCCCTGCGTGTCGGCGGAGGTCAGCAAAGCGACGTGCTGCAGGTAACCCGGAAGACCAGCCGCGGCGTCATTGGCCTCTTCGTGCTGGTCGTCGTACTCGACCGTGTCGCTGACGAGCTCGGCGATGTTCTCCTCGCGCGAGCTGTCCTCGGCGTCGCCGAAGCTCGTCGCGTGCTGCACGTACTTAGTGCCCTCGAGCACGGCCTTGAGTGCCGCGTGCGCGCCCGCGACCGCCGCCGCGTGCGCCGCCGCCAACGTCCTGCCGAGTTCGAGCAGACCCTTCCTGGCCTTGGGCCCGAGGTCGCCGTGCAAGGATGGCTCGGCTATGACTTCGCGCAGCGACATGCCTTCGGTGAACGCGGCGCGGCGAAGCTTCTCGATCCCTGCCTTGCCAAGCCCACGCGGCGGCACGTTGGCAATGCGCGTCATGCTGACGTCGTCGAGTGGGTTGACGAGCACGCGCAGGTAGGCGAGCAGGTCCTTGATCTCGCGCCGCTCGAAGAACGTGAGGCCACCGATGATCTCGTACGGCACCCCCTTGTCTTTGAGTGCCTGTTCGAGACCGCGCGACAGCCAATGCGCGCGGTAGAACACGGCGACCTGATCGAGCGGCACGTCGTCTCGGCGCAAGGACTGGATGCGATCGACCACCGTCTTCGCCTCTTCGGTGGCGCCGCTGGCCTTGAGCCGCAGCAGCGGCGCACCGGGTTCGTTGTCGGTGCGCAGGCGCTTGTCCTTGCGCATCTTGTTGTTGGCGATGACCGTCTCGGCGGCGCGCAGGATGTTGGCGGAGCTGCGGTAGTTCTGCTCCAGGCGCACAACGGTCGTGCTCGGGTAGTCGTTCTCGAAGTCGAGGATGTTGCGCACCTGCGCGCCGCGGAACCCGTAGATGGACTGATCCGGATCCCCGACGACGCAAAGGTTGCCGGGATTCGGACACAGCAGCTTGAGCAGGTCGTACTGCACGCGGTTCGTGTCCTGGAACTCGTCGACGAG
>JBDSBS010000772.1:0-2974 GCA_039921435.1 Planctomycetota bacterium
CTCAGCCAGATCACGAAGGTTCTCACGCTGGCGGGCGACAGTCGAGTGATAACGGTCGAGCCGGTCAGCGCCCGTGAGGCGGCGGAGCTCGAGTGTCTTCGTGAAAAACCGGCGCGCGGCAGCCACGCGACACCCGCAACGCAGTCATCGGCAGCAGAGACGGCAGCTGCGTCGGTGTTCGGGACGGTCAGTTAGCAATCCGTTCGGAGAAATAGTCAAGACCTGTGGATCGGATTCTTCCGTTGATCACGCGACGTTCTTCCGGTCCTGCGGGGTGGGTCGTTCGATGAGCACCCCCTTGTCGAACTTGGCGCCGGCGCGGACGAGGGCGACGAGGTGCGGCGCGTTGACCGACCGCCACCGTTGCTCGGCCGCTTCGATGAGCTTGAACGCCATCGCGAGTCCGGCGGCCCGGGAGCCGGGCCCCTTGGTGACCTTGGTCCGCAACCGCACGGTCGCGAACGTCGACTCGATCGGGTTGGTGGTCTTGAGATGGATCCAGTGCTCGGCCGGGAAGTCGTAGAACGCGAGGAGCGGTTGTGCGTCGTCCACGATCTTGGCGACCGCCTTGGGCCACTTGGCGGCGAACTCGGTGGCGAACGCGTCGATGGCCTTCACGGCGTGCTCGCGGTCCTCGGCGTCGCGGATCTCGGCCAGCATGCGCCGCGCCGTCGGCTGGACCGACTTGGGGAGCGCGGCGAGACAGTTGGCGACCTTGTGCACCCAGCATCTTTGTTCGGTGGTCTCAGGCCACACGGTTCGCAGCGCAGCCCAGAACCCCAGCGCGCCGTCGCCGACGGCGACCATCGGTGCGCGCATCCCTCGGCGTTTGAGGTCACGGAGCAGATCAGCCCAGCTGTCGGTCGACTCGCGGTGGCCGTCGGTGATGGCGACCAGCTCCTTGGTGCCGTCGGCTCGCACGCCCACGATGACCAGGCAGCACAGCCGGGCCTCTTCCAGGCGGACGTTGAAGTGCACGCCGTCGGCCCAGATGTAGACGAAGTCGCGGTCATCGAGGCGGCGTTCGGCGAAGGCCCGCTGCTCGGCCTGCCACTGCTTGGTCAACCGGGTGATCACCGACGCGGAGAGCCCAGCTGCGGACCCGAAGAACTCGGTGAGCGCCGGGGCGAAGTCGCCTGAGCTCATGCCGTGCAAGTACATCAACGGCAGAACCTCAGACACCTTCGGGCTCTTGCGGCACCACGGCGGCACGATCACGCTCTTGAAGCCGAGCCGCTCGCCGGCGTCCTCGTCGACGCGGCGGTCGTTGACCCGTGGGGCCTCGATCTCGATCCCGCCCGCCGCGGTGGTGATCGTGCGCGGCTCGGCGTGACCGTTGCGGGTCACGAGCCGACGCCCGCGCTCGTCGCGCTCGTCGGCGAAGGCGGTGACGTAGTCGTCGACCTCGGCCTCGAGAGCAACGGCCAGCATCCGGCGCGCGCCCTCACGAACAATGTCATCAAGCCCGAAGCGCAACTCCGCGCGGGCATCGTCATCAGTCACTACTCTCAACATCGGCGTTCCTTCCTCGCCGACGTTCCACCGTCGGCATCTTCTCGGTTTGTTCAAGAAGGAAGGTACGCCGCGCCCTCGAACGGCTCGCCGATCCACAGGTTCTGGTTATAACTCCTCGACGCCTTCGGCGACGTCCTGTGGAAACGCGAGGTGCCCTACAACGCCCCCGCCGGCGGCCGCTACTTCAGTGTTGGCTATCCCGGCCCGCTGCAGCCAGTGTCGATCGACTGGTACTGGCAGCCGCGGACGCAAGCCAGGATCGGGCTTGATACGCGAGTGCTCATCGAGAAGCACCCGATCCCGCGCATCCGGGCGTCAACATTCGAGACATTCCCGAACGTTCGAGACGCGGTGCCGTTCCAGCCGCCTGAGGATCCGCGCGAGCGGCTCGAGGGCGCTCTGACCTGGTTCTGGTTCATGTTCGGGCCCCTTAGCAAGAAGGTCGCCCGCGGTCATCGCGATCAGCTGCTCGAGCAAGTGCCGCTCCTCGACGGAGCCGTCGCACTCGCCGCTCAGGAAGCTGGGCTCGACCACACGCCGATCACGGCTACCGGGGGCGCCTCCGACCTCCGAGCCCTCGCGGATCGGATGCTCGCGCTCCAGCCAATGCTCGATGTCGACGTTCCCGACGAGCACACGCGAACTGCGCTCGAGATGCTCGCACTAGCAGAGGGTCTGCTCGCTGAGGGCTGGGTGCCCGCACACCGCAACAACTCGCTCTAGGCAGCGCGCTTGGCGCCGAAACGGGTGCGGGACGCGTGCACCGGCACATCGAATCGATTGCGCGCGACACGCGCTCTCCGTGCTGACGTCGATCGCACTTCTCGCTATCCGAGCGCCCGAGCGAACCACACCAGAGTCCACGTCCACTCGGGGCGCGACTCGGTGCCGGTCCGCTCGTAACCGATCGACTCGTAGAACGCGAGCGCCTCCGGCTGATTGTCGGCAGTCTCCAGCACCATCCGTCGGACTCCGCCGGACGCCGCTGCTGCCTCGATCGCCTTCATCAAGCAGCGTCCTACGCCACGGCGCCGCAGGGCGGGGTGCACGCGCACGCGAAAGACCTGAGCTTCATCGGGACCGGTGCCCTTGTAGCCGCCCATGCCAACAACCCGTCCGTCCTCCTCCACGACGAAGAAATCGCCACCGGCTGAGATGAAACTGTCGGGAACGTCGGCGAGGTCGGGGAACTGAATCGGCGGCGTGTCATGCGACGTCAACTCCAAGGAAAACGACGGGTCCGCGGTCGCACCAACATTCGGGATCGCGTTCAACGCCCAGATGAGACCGCGATCACCAGCAGTGGCTTTGCGCACCTGCACGAACGACATCATTCCACCGGCTTCCGCGTGCCACCGCGTCCCCTGCTACCGCATCTGTGATCAAGGACGCCGGTCGCGACGCGCCGGAGGGCGTTCCCGTGCGCCCGTGAGGTGCGTACTGGATCGACGCAGACCGC
>JBDSBS010000773.1:0-11148 GCA_039921435.1 Planctomycetota bacterium
CGACAATGCCTCGGGCGACGGCACCGCGGACTTCGTGCGGCAACGCTTCCCTTCGATCGAAGTGCTCGAGTCGAAGACCAACCTCGGCTTCGCGGCCGGCCACAACGTGTTGTTTGAACGCACGCGCGCCGACTACGTGGCTCTGCTCAACCACGACGCTTGCGCGCGGCGCAACTGGGTCTCGGAGCTGGTCGCCGCCGCCGAAGCGCGCCCAGACGGCGCGGCCTTCGGTGCCAAGATGCTGATGCGGCGCTGCCCGACGATCCTGAACAGCACGGGCATCGTCATGAACGAGAGTGGCTTCGCCGCCGACCGCGACATCGGCCGACCGGACCTCGATCCGTCGAGCGAGCCAGGGCGCGTGTTCGCGGTGTGCGGTGGTGCTTTGCTGCTGCGCGGTTCGGCGCTGCGGCAGCTCGGTGGCTTCGACCCGACGTTCTTCATGTATGTCGAGGACGTGGATTGGTGCTGGCGCGCGCGGCTCGCCGGGCACGAGGTCTACTACGTGCCGAGTGCCGCGTGTGTGCACGACTGGCACGGCGACATGGCGGCGGCGGGCAGGCCGAAGGTCGAAGAAGCGGAGGCCGACGTCGCCGAACGCGAGGGCCGCCGGCGGTCGATGGTCGAACGCAACCGGCTCCAGGCCGTCTACAAGAACTACGAACGCGGCAACCTGCGGCGGGTGTGGCGCGAGCTGAAGCAGTTCGATCGCGGGCGGCTGCAAGCGCTCGCGGAGCATGTCGCGCGCGGCGGTGGGCCGATGCCGCAGCGGGTCTTGGAAGCCGTACGGGCGGCGCACGCGTGGTGCCGTTCGCATCGGCTCGGCATGTGGTCACGACGGCGACAAACGCAGCGCCTGCGCCGCACAGCCGACGCGACGTTCACGAGCCTGATCGTGCCCGGCATGCACGAGCCATCGGGAGTGGGCGACCTGCACGCGATCGTCGATCGTTACTGCGCCAAGGGTCGCGCGGTGATCACGATGGTGACGCAAGACACGGGCAGTCTCGGCCCGGGCTGGCATCACCCCGAGCCGGGTAGCGAGGGGCATGGTGGTCTGCGCTGGACGATGGCGGAGTGCTGGTTCTATCTGCAGAGCGAGCGGCCGTGGTCGAAGGTGCACATGACGCTCGTGGCGCAACCGCTCGACAGCTGGGCGGAACTATGGGTCGATGGACTGTTGGTCGAGCGGGTGACCGTGGCCAAGAATCAGCCGAATGAACTGTGTTGGACGTTGGCCACAGCGCAGCCGGCGGGACAACTCGCCGAGTGCCGCATCGTGTGTTCTGCCTTCGTGCCCATGCAACATGGCATGGGCGGCGACTCGCGCGAACTCGGGCTGCACGTGGCGACGATCCGCTGTAGCTGAGACGGCGGGGCCGGCTGCGGTCCTGCCGACGCTGCTTCGGTTGAAGGTTTGGTAGACCATCGGGCCGCGCCGCGGCCTACCTGGGTTCGACCTTCAGCTTCCGGACCTTGCGCGGTTCCTTGCTCACCTGCAGGCCGCAGTCGGCCAACGCCTTCTCGAACGACTGCTTGTCACCCGGCGTCCACTCGAGGTTGACGTCGTACTCGCCCTGCAGCCCGGTCTCGTCGATCATCGCCTTGCCGTACGCAAAGCTGCCGATGGTCTGCACGATGCGATCGATGGCGACCTTCTTGAACTGCACCGCCCCGCTGCGCGCCATGCCCGAGGACTTCTCCTCATGGGACGGCGACAGATTCTGGAGCTCCTTGCCGGGCACTCGGCGCAGCACGGCGGTCGGCTCCTCGGTCTCGGTCCACTCGGCGCGGAACTCGAACAGGTGCTGCAAGTGCTCGCGCAACATCTCGCGCGCGGTCCCGGGCTGGTCGTCGGGTGCCTTGACGGAGATGCGGTAACGCTGCTCGCGGTCCTTGGAGCTCGGGTGCGAGCTCTGCACCTCGTGCGGCTCGGCACCGTAGGCGATCTGGATCAGATTGGCGAAGCCGACACCGTCGGCGGTGATGCGGCCGTGCCCCGGCGGAAAACGCACGCCACCGGAGCTCGACTGCGAGCGTTCGATCCACACGTGCCCCAGCGAGGCATCCGCGTCGAGCGCCTGCTTGTTCTCGTCCCATTCCAGATCGCAGGGTTGCATCTTCGCCTCGGGCAGGTCGAGCGCCTCGCCGGCTGCGAGTTTGGTCAGCACGTCGCGGTCGATGGCCTCGAGCCGCGGCAGCGCTGCGACCGCGCCTTTGGCATCGACCAGCACGAGCCGCGGAAGCACGCGCACACCGAAGGCCTTGAAGCTCTTGCCATCGTCGTCGAGCGCCGCGCGCGCGTGCAGAGGTCGCGACGCCAGCAGGGCCTCGACCTTGCCTTGCGGTTCGCTCGTGATCGCGACGAACTCGATCGTCAGGTCCTTCGACGCGGCGATGAGTTCGTTGATGCGCGGAAACTCGGCGATACACGAACCGCACCACGGCGCCCAGAACACGAGCATGCAGGCCCTACCCTTGCCGAGTTCGAACGCGGCGTTGCCGTCGAGCCACTTGGCGACCGACAGCGGCGGCGCCGCCGAGCCGATCTTCAGCGGCAGCGGGTCCTGTGCCAGCAGGGCCGTGAACGAGACCAACGCGACTGCGAGAGCGGATGTGTGCATGACAGCTCTGATTGTTTGCGAGGCGCGATCATGCCGCCGGTCGCCGAACGCGCGAGCGCGGGGCCGCTGTCTTTTTCCCGGGCGCGATGTTGCTGATGCGCCCACCCGGATGGCCAGCGGTGCGGGGATGCGGGCAGAAATCAGTACCAGAACAACTCGAGGAACTGCACGTCGCCCGGGGTCGCCGGCGATTGCATCGAGAGCAGGACCTCGCCCATTTCGCCCACCGACAGTCCGTCCACACTCGTCGTCAACGGCATCAACACCTCGCCATCGGCGGCGGAGATCCAGAAGTAGTCGGTGCGGAAGCCTTCGAACGCCTGGCTGTGGCCGGGCGGTTGCGCCGGCAAGCCGCGCGGCATGCACCGCGCACTCAGGATGAGCGGATTGGGAGCACTGGTCAGCCGCACGCGCAACCCCAAGCCGCGCGCTCTCACTCCTTCCATCGGCAACGACGCCGTGCACGCATCCTGGTTGACGGTCCACTGCAGCTGCGACACATCGATCGCGTGACGCTCGATTCCCGGCACGCTGCGATAGGCCCAGCCCAGCAAGTGACACGAACGCTGCGCACCGACCAATTTGATCGTCAGGTGCGTCGCGTGGGCTTCGAGCAGCAACTGCTGCGGCGACCCGGCGTCGAACCGGATCCAGCGCGCGCCCCCGATTCGATCGGGCTCGGGCCCGGCACCCTTCGCCGACAGCACGAGATCGAACACCTCGCCGAGCGAACGCGCGAGCTCCGCATCTGCCGACAAGAAGTCGTCGACCACCGCGACGCCGAACCCATCGAACTCGCGCAGCGCCGCCGCGGCGAGTTGCTGCCCGTCCCCGGCGCGCGACGCATCGTGGATCGACCAGACTCCGATGCGTCCCCACCGGCCGGCTCGCCAACCAGGACCTCGTTCGAGAGAGCCCTGCGCCCCGCCTGTGATCGCACCAGCACGCGAATCGAACGCACTGTCGCTGCCGATGTGCGCGACGACCCCGTCGACCCCGAGTTCGCCACCCAGCGCCGCGAGATCGCCTTGGCCGCGAACGCGCGAGCGAAGAAGAACGGCAACCGCCGTCGGATCGGCTCCAGGATCCAGCATCGATACCGGACTCGGCCCCGGCAGCGCGGCTCGTGCAACACGCGCGGCGCCGGCACGCGGCACCAACTTGCTAGCCACGAGCGCCAGTTCGTCGATGAGCTGCCTCTCGCCCGTGGGCAAAAGACGTTCGACTCGCAGCGTCGGGTCGCTCCACTCAAACCGCAGCAACGCCGTCGGCGCCGATCCTCCGCAGCCAAGCACGTACATCGGCATGTCCGCCCCAGCCACCCGCACGTCCCGCGGCTGTTGCCCGTCCCCACGCAACACGAGCGCACAGCCACCTTCGCGCAACGCACGCAGCAACCGCGGCTCGTCGAAGTACCCCGTCTGGGCACCGCCAAACGCCACGACGTGGAACCGCGCCGGTAGCAACAGTTCCCGCTGCAAGAACTGCATCTGCGCGCTCTCGGGACCAGAGTCCGCCGCGTACGCCAAGAACGTGAAACGGATGCCAGCCTTGGTGACACCGTAGAACGCGTTGCGCCGATCCGCCGCAATCGACGCGGGATACTCGTGTGGAAACACCGCCTTGAACGCGCTCAGGTCGACACCGCCCGGGAACGGCCACCCCGCATCGTGATTGCCCGGCGCGATGAACATGGGCGTATTCGCCAGCACCCCGTGCAGCGGCCGGAACAAGAACCTGCGGTAGTCGGCGACGAGCGCCCGCCACGTGGCGTCGCCCGTGTGCACGACGAAGTCGGCGTTTTGCTCGGCGACCGCCGCCGCGAGCAGACTGGCCGGATACTCGTCGAACTGCTGCGTGCCGTACGTGTGGCCGATGGCGACGAACACCGCGCGCTTGGCCTGCAGCGTGCGGAACGACCCGCGATGCCCTTCGACTTCGTAGTGGTACACCGCGTTGGGCGACAACCCTTCGAGTCGCACCCGATGCTGCAGTGCTGCGGCAGTATCCACCGACGTTGCTCCATCGACGCGCGAACTACGGTGAAACAGCCGCGACGGGCGTTCGCTCGCCGTTTGCCAACAGACCGTCGCGCGGTCCTCGCCGACGTCCAACAGGTATGGGTCGATCGCGAGCGGCTCGACAGCACTACCCACCGGCGCCAACTGCGGCGACATACGTTCTCGGCTGCACCCCGCCAGACACAGCACCACCAACCACGAATACCTGAGCATGGACGCGACGCGGGATCGTCAGTAGTCGACGTCGTTCTTGCTGACGATCAGCACCACGTCGGAAACACCCTCGGTGCGACTGAGCGCGCTGGTCAGCTTCTCGGCGGTTGCCTCCTTGAGCAGCGTGATGTCGTAGGTCAACCGCAGTGTGCGGGCATCACCCGACGGCTCGATGTGCAGCATGTTCGAGCGCTTGGCGTGTTCGCCGATCTTCTGCAGGTAGACCGTGCTGTCCTTCGCCTGATCGAACGTGAACCGCAGAATGAACTCACTCTTGTAGAGCGCGCCGAAGTTGGTCGCGTAGAGCAGCAGCGCCAGCACACTGACGACCGCGGTGCCGATGCCGGCCAACTCCCAGTAGCCGAGCCCCGCGCCCATGCCGAGCGCCAACGCCGCGAAGACGAACGCGGTGTCGCGCGTGTCCTTGACCACCGTGCGAAACCGGATGATCGACAGCGCCCCCACCAACGTGAACGCCGTCGCGAGACTGTTGCGCACCGTCATCATCACTAGCGCGACGATGAGCGCGACGAAGACGATGGTCTGCGTGAACGACTGCGAGTAGGACAGCCCCTTGTGCGTCGCGCGGTAGACGAGTGCGAGCACGATGCCGAGCGCCGACGCCGTGATGCTGCGCACCACGTAGTCGAACGTGTGCAGCGTCATCACGGTGTCGAACGTCGTCTGACCGAGTGCCTGAGGTCCCTGGAAGAGCATGAGCAGCATGGCATGTAGCGCGTGAGTGGGTCAGTTCGGGTCGAGTTGTAGCCCGAGCACCTCGGTGCCCGCGCAGATCTTGGAAATGGACGTCCGGCGCAGCTCGAACGCCTGCAGGATGCGGTGGAACCAAACCGGCACGTGACGGCGGAACTTGAGCTCCATCACCGTCATCCCGCGCAACATCGGCCGGGTGCGCACGGCCGCGTCGGGAAACATCGTGTCGGTGGCCGATGCCGCCAGCTCGGCATCGAACGTCAGGCGAAACTCGGGGTCGAACCTGCTGACGTACGGCCGACGCACGTAGTCGACCAAGACGATGGGTTGGATCTGCTGGCGATACAGCGCGAACTCGAACTGGTCGCGAACGGTGCCGGGCTCGGCCGCTCGGAGCAGCAAGCGCGACAGGGCCTCACCACGGACGCGCGGGTCGAAGTCGCCTTTGATCGGCGTGCGATGCTTGAAGACCAGGTTGTTGTGGCGGCCCTTGATCTCGAGGAACCAAGGTGCTCTGTCGTCGAGCGATCTCCCGTACGTACGCACCCGGAACTTAGAGCGCGTCAGCATGCCGTCCATCTTGTCGTGGAAGGCCGACAACGAACGATCGTCGAAATACAGGCTGCGCACGAAGTACATGTGGGTTGGTTGGCCCGCGACGAACGGGTCCAGCTCGACGAAGTGCTGCAGCTCGGCCTCGACCTCTTCGCGGCGATTGCGATCGAGCACGTACTTGAACTCGAACCGCGAGAAGTGCAGCGGTGAACTGCCCCTACTTGGCACCTGGCACTCCACGCACTCCGCTCTGCACCGTCAGCCACGTTTGGCCAGCCAGGTCGCGCAATCGGTCCAGCTCCATCGGGAACGGCAGCGGCAGGCGATCCTTCGGCTCCTTGTCCTCGCCGCTGTCGAGCAGCCGCGCCATGTTCTCCATGTAGGTTTTGGTGCCGTCCTCGTACTCCTGTTCGTAGTCGGCCACTAGCGAACCCCGCACCTGGCAGTCGACGAGATCGACGCGCGACCAACGATCCGCCGTCGGCATCGAGTCGTTGTCGAGCACCACGGACTTGTTCATGGTCAAGTGCCCTCCGGAGTGATAGCGCCAGTTCTTCTGGTAGGCCGAGAGCGCCTTCTTGCAGTGGCGCACGTCACAGTTGGCGGCGCTGGCCATCGAGCCGTCCTTCGCTTCGAGTGCCTTATTGCAGCCGTCGAAGACACAACGCAGCGCCACCATGTAGGAACCTTCGCCAATCGAGATCCCCTTGTCCTGATTGCCTTCGAAGGTGCAGTCCTCGATCAGAGCGTGCGTCGTCATGAGGTCGATGCCATCGTTGCCCGAGCGTGGGAAGGCCGAATGGCGGACGATGACCGTGCTGATATCACAGTCGAGCGCATCCGAGACGGCGGCATCGAGGGTGATCCGATCGAACACAACAGACGAGTAGATCACGTGGATCATGTCGTCGCACCGGTGGTTCTTGGCGAACTGGCAGTCTTCGACCACCACGTCGCGGCAGTTGTGGATCGAGAACATCGAGCTGTATTCCTCGACCTGCGTCTTGTGGCCGCTGCCACCGTGCATCTCGCACCAAGAGAACCTAGACCCGCTGCAGTCCGGACTGTTCATCGCCACCGTGCCCCAAGGCTCCTGTATCTTCGCAAGCGGCACGAAGCGGATCGGTTGCTCTCGAGAACCTTCCGCCGTGACCCGCCCGCGGAACAAGATGCACGCTCCGGGTCCGAGCCGAACCGTCGTGCCAGCTTCGATGCGCACGTCGTCGAACACCTCGCGCACGCCTTCGATCGCGACCTCGCCTCGCCACGTCTCGGCCACCGGGTTGCGCAACGGTGGAGTCGCGCGGTAGACGAACTCGAGGTCGAGTGGCGCCAGAGCTTCGACGGGCGACGCAAGCAGCTCTTCACCGTCGCGCACCACCGACACCTGCACCACACGATTGCTCGCATCGAGTTGGGAGAAGTAGAGATCGTAGGTGCCCGGATCTGCGCGCCGACGTTGGTCGCGAAGGCCCTGGCCCAAGTAGTGATGGAGTTCCGGCACGAGCTGACACAGCAGGCGAGCCTTGATGTGCAGAGTGCCGTCGTGCGCCACCACTCCGGCGGACAAGTCGACCGCGCGTACCTCACCGCTCCGACGCATGCGAAGCTCGATGCGACCTGGCTGCGCGAGCTCGCGCTCGAAACGCAACCGCACTTCGGTGACCGGTCGTCGCCCCGACACCTGCAGGCGCACGGTCTCGGCCGAGGCCCTCGCCCATTTGGCATCGCCGCCCTCCAAGTAGGCAGCGCGGAGTTCACTCAGGATCTGGTCGACGTAGCCGGGCAATCCGTCGATGGCGGCCTCGATGAGGGCTGGATCCGTAGGCAGGATGTTCGGGTCGTGGTCGAGGGCCCGCACGGCCTTCGTCACCGACTGCCGCAGCTCGGCCATGAAGGCTTCCAGCTTGCCGCTGCCGAAGAAGTCGCGCAGCGCTGCTTGCCGCGCCGCCAGATAGTCGCCGTTCGTCAGCAGCCACAGGTGCATGCGCGACGCGGTTACGTCGAGCGAGATCGGGTCGCCGCGCGGCCGCCATTCCGCAACCCAGCCCGTGGGATCCCACACGATCGGCTCGAACTTCAGGCGCCACGGATCCCAGAACAGGCGCCAATTGTGCACGTCGTCGTAGTGGTGCGTCTGCGTCAGCAGCTCGAAGGCGCCGAACCGTCCCCAGGCCTCCATGTCGAGGAGCTCCGACAACTCGGCCTGACTCGCTTCGCTCGGCGATTCACACAACAGGGTCAGCAGCGTTTCGAGCGGCGCCCGACTCTCGATGTCGTAGTGGTTGTTCGCCGCGAGCTTCTCCCACAACGATGCGTGATCGAAGACGCGGTTGGACACACTGCCGTACTGGCTCTTGCTGATCAGCTCGCCGGCATAGATGTCACCGGGCATGCGGTCGTGCCACCGCAACGTGGCCTCGTCGAGCTGCTCGGTGAACTCGTGCAGACCCATGTTGCGCCCGTTGAGGATGCCGTTGACCAGTTCGCACCGAGGCGCGATCAGGCCCATGATGTGCGCCAAGCGGTAGGCCAGGAAGTTGTTCAGCTGCTCGGGGAACTTGGGCACGATCAGGTTGAAGGACCTGAAGCCGGCAAACAGGTTGTTCGGCATTGTGCGCACGCGAATCGACTTCTTGTCGTAGCCCCAATGCTTGAGGAAGTCGCCGCGGTAGCGAACGCTGACCTTGTGCACGCCATCCGGATAGACCAGCAGGCCATCGACGTAGTTGAGCCCCGAGTACGGCAGGTCCGCGGCGAGCGCGGCCAAGTCGGGCTCGCTGACGAACAGCTGGATGGAGCGCAGCTGTTGGTCGACTAGAACGTCGCCAAGCTCGAATGGAGTCAGTCGGAGCCGGAGCTGCCGCGTCAGCGCATTCCATTGGTCGATGCCAGTGCTGCGCAAGGTCGGTTCCTCGGGCCGCGAGTCGTAGTCCAGCGCGAAGTTCCGCCAGCGCGTGAACGTCTGTTCGGCCCAGAGGGCGATGAACGCACTCGCCGGCACAGTGAAGAGCCAGCTCCAGCGCCACAGCCCGCGCACCACGCCGATCACGAGCGACCCTCGAGGTACACGCGGTCGACTTTTCGCCCCGCTGGAATCGCGAACCAGAACCGCGGATCGACGCCGGTCGAAACGAACGCGCCGTCGCGACGTTCGACGTCCTTGCTGCCGAGCAGGACCATCGTGAGCGGATCCAAGTCGATCGTGCGGCCATCGATGACCACCACCAACTTCGTCCATTCGTACGTGAGGCCGATCGTCGAAGCGGGCAAGTGGATGCGCAGTTGGGTCGCCGGTTGGCCTATGGAAAACGCCACGGCGTTGCCCCCGTTCGGCGTCGACTCGACGAACGAGGTCAGCCGCTGTGCATCGTCGAACGGATCATCACCAGCGCGGCAGCAGAGGCCTACCTGCAAACCTACGCGGGCTGCGTTGCGCCAGAGGCGCAGTTGCTCTGACGCTTCCGTGTCGCCTCGCTGCACGAGTTGGTCGCGCCACATGTCCATGGCCGCTTCCACTGCTGGCGCGGCGATCACAGTGGACCGCCTGGGTTGCCAACCAGCGGTCAAGGTGAACTCCTGGTGGCTGACCGCGAGGGTCGGCAAAACGACATCGATCCATGCTCCCGACTCGCCGATGGCCTCCAACCGATCGCCGTTGCGCGCCATGCCGTTGCTCGCCATAGCGGCACCGAGCAGGTCGATCGCTTGGGTCTGTCCATCGGCGACGACGTAGAGAGTCGGACGCACGAGACTGAAGCTCGAGCAGGCCGGCACGAGGAAGCGCAGCAGTCGGCAGCGATCGGCGATGTCGAACCGCAAGCGCAGGTGCCCTTCGTCGACCGTCGGGATCAGGTTCGCTTGACGACCATCGAGGCCTTCCCCCGCGTCCCATTGCACGATCCAACCATTGGACTGTGGCACGGCAAAGGCCGCGTCCAGCACGGCGAGCGCCTCCTCGCCGCGGCCTGACCGAGCCAACGCAGACGCCACGGCGCTCGTCACATGTGGATCCCCCGTGAACTTCCGCGACAGGGTCCGGAGTTGGTCGAGACCCTGCTGATGCGTGGAAGGCTCTGCGCAGAGCAGCCGGCCGAGTCGCACGAGCGCGAGCACGTTCCGATCGTCGAAGGCAACACTCGCTCGAGCCCACTTGGTGGCGTCCGCCAGATCGCCCCGCGCTTCCGCGAGCGCAATCAGGCGCGACTGGCAATCATCGACGATGTATCCCATCCGATCCTGACTTCGAACGTGCCCCAGGTCCTTCTCCAGCCCCTCGAGCAACACACGTTGGGTGGCGGGATCCGTCGCCTGCTTTGCCGCTTCCCAGGCGCCCCACAAGTGGCCTGCGAGCAAGTGAGCCAGACGCACCTCGAACGTGGCAACAGCGCTCGGATGATGCGCCCAGATCCAGGCTACCGACCCCGCAAACAGGCAAACGGTCAACGGAATCAGGCGGCCCAGGTCAGCGAGGGTCTTGGCTGTCTTGCGGCGCATCGGAGGCGGGACGATGTCGGGGCCGAGGCCGCGCCAAGAGCGCCGCGCCGACCGTGGTCATCGGGATCGTGAGCGGGATTCTCCGTCGTTGCCAGGCAAAACAGGACAGTGCCATGCCTGCCGCTTGTCACTGCCGCGGGGCGGGGGCGTCGGGGTCCTGAGCGAGCTCGCCCGATGCGTTCGGCGCCGCGGGGCGAGCTCGAGCGGAAGGTCGATCAGAACGCGCCGACGTCGACGGAGAGCGCGTTCGTCAGGTCGTAGCCCCCAGCACCGAACGTCGCTGCCTGGAAGACCCAGTTGCTCACTGGCAGCAAGCCGCCGCCGTAGAGCACCAGGCGGAGCTCGCCGTTCACGTCGAGCGTGAAGATGTCGACGAGGGCGACCAGGGGCTCGAGCGGAACCAGGAATTCGGTCGGCGTGATCAGATACGGATTGGATGCCACGCCGATGCCGATCAGCACCATGCCGTTGGCCGGGCCGCCAGCCAGTTGGAACGTCGCGCGCGACGCCAGGTCGGTGAGGTG
>JBDSBS010000774.1:0-11595 GCA_039921435.1 Planctomycetota bacterium
ACACCGCCCTGCGCAACCTGGCCGCCGCCGCGGGAGTCTCCTTGCAACCGATCCAATACGGCCGTGCCCGCCGACAACTGGGACTGCCCGCGCTGCGCGACTCACGCCCGGACACTTCACGCGACGCCGCGAGGAAGCAGGTCACGCGTTCGCCAACGGCCACCGCACCAGACCAACAACCGGACGCGGTCTCGTCACACACGGTCTCGTCACACACGGTGACGTCACACACGCTCACGTCAAACACGGTCCCGTCAAAAGAAGTGTCGTCAAACGAAGTGTCGTCTGCCGAGGCGTCGCCAAACGCAATCTCCTCGATCGAACCTGCGCCGCGCCGCAAGGGCTCCCCGGCCTTCGATTACCTCGTGCAAGAACTGCGCGCCGATGCCACCCTCGCCTACGCGACCTTGCGCAACCGCGCGACGGCGAAGGGCTACAAGATCGCGCCGATCATGTACGGCCGCGCCAAGGCGCTGCTCGGCCTGGTGCCGGTGAAGCCGCGCGGCAGCAAGAAAGCCGCGAAGGCAGCCGCTGCAGCCGCAGCTGCGCCCCCCCTTCAGCTCAAACAAGTCGATTCGGTGGCAGCCGACAAGTTCTCACGCCAACTCGACGACGTGCGCAACCTCGATCAACTGGTCAGCATGGTCCGCGACCTCGACGCGGACCGACGCCGACTGCGCAGTGTGCTCGAGCGGGTCGTGGCCTTGATCGACGAAGCGCTGGACTAGCTCACGCCGCCGCTCGCGGCCGCATCAAGAGCGCCCCGGCGACCAAGTAACCACACACGCCCATCCACGCGACGGTCTGGAAGCCCAGCGCCATGGCCAACGCCAGCGAGCAGACACCAGCGAGCACGCCGCACGCGCCGTTCAACGCCCAGAACCAAGCCTTGTGTTCGTCGCCAAACCGCTGCATGCCGAGCGGGAAGAAGTGGCCGAGCAGGAAACCGATCGGCAACAGGAACACCACGGCGATCGAGATGCGCACGGCATCGCCGGCGCCGAGCGTCGCGGCAAACAGCGGCGACATGCACACGTTGCCAACCGCCAACACCAAGGGCACGAGCGGCCAGAGTCTCTGCGCTTTGGCGAGGCCCGTGCGAGAGGACCGAAGCGACCCAGCACCCGCTCCGAGCAACAGTGCCCCGATGACGACCGTCGCGGCAACACTCGGGTGACCGAGGTACAGCACGAAGCGCTGCAGCCAAGGAATCTCGATCAGCATGAACGACAATCCGATCGCCGCGAAGTAGCCGCTGCCGCGCCAGAAACCGGCCTGCCGAGGCAACCAGCGCCGCATCGCGAACGGCGCGAAGAACATCAGCAGCGTCACCAGCGTGAGCACGAACATGAGCATCTGCAGTGCTGCTACCGACTCGCCGTTGACGCCGAACTGGCGCGCGAACTCGAGGTTGAAGCGGCCGAAGATCGGGATCGACTGGAAGAAGAACGGCCGGTCGTCGGTCGACGCGGTCATGACGACGCCTTGCGCCTCGAGTGGACCGGGGCCATCGCGCAGCAGCGTCGCCGGGTCGGCCGGCTTCTCGTCCGCCGGTGCTTTCGGGTAGAGCAGTTCGAAGCCTCGCTCGTCGCAGACGCTGCGCACGCGCTCGATCTCGGCTGCGGTGAACGCACGGCGGCTCGTCAGCACGGTCGACACCCGACTGCCGGCCACCACGACGAGGTGTGCCTGCGGGTCGTCGACGCCGAGCGAGCGCAGGGCCTCGAGGTTCAACAACAGTAGACGCCCGGCTTCGAGTCCGTTTCGCCAGCGACTCGTCGAGATGAGGCCGTCGGGCGAAAGTCGGTCCAGGTACAGTCGGAAGGCCTCGACCGTGTAGAGATTGTTCTCGGCCAGCGTGAAGGCGCCCGCGGCCGTCGCGGCCCAACTGTCGATCAGCGAGATCTGGATCAGGTCGTAGTCGCCGCGCGAACGCGTCAGGAAACTGCGGCCCTCGCTGACGACGGCGTGCACCCCGGGGGCGTGATAGATGTCGCCGCTGAACTCCTTGAACACCGTCGATACCGTCTCGACGACACCGGGGTTGAGTTCGACCGCGTCGATGTCGCGCGCCCCTGTGCGCAATGCACTCAGCAGGTCGCGGCCGCCGCCGCTGCCGATCACGGCTGTGCGCTGCGGTGGCCGCACCTGGTAGCCGGCCGTCGTGACGTCGTAGAGCAAGTAGTCGAACTCGCTCATGTCCGCGAGATCGCCGTCGAACTTGGTGATCGGCGTGCCGGCCGAGCCGTCCTGCTCCATCCAGAACTGCGGCACGACCACCGGCGGCACCTTGCTGCCAAAGCCCCAGCCGTGTCCCTGCAGGTCGGCGCCGAGCACGGCCTTGAGGTCGAAGAACGCCAGGCGCGCCGTCGACGTCCAGCGCACGTGCGCTGGGTGAACGATCCTCTCGTCGTACCCCTTCGTCAGGCCGACGGTGAGCGGGCCGCCGTGCAGAACGAAGCCGAGGATCGCCGCCGCGGCGGCACCCACCGGCAACCAGCGACTGCCGACGAGACGCGCTGCCACTACGGGCAGGATGCCGAGTAACGCGATGGCCGATGGCGTCGGCAGGTAGTTCAACACCGGCAGCACAGCCGCTGCCGCAGCGCTCGCGCCGATCAGGTCAGCGCCGTACAGGCGGCCGACCGCGGCGCCCTTGGCCTGCAGCAGCAGGATGCAAACGGCGGTGCCCAGCAACAGCATCGGCACGAGCAGGCACGCCATGCAGGCCACGACCGACCACGTGCCGAAGCGGTTGCCGATCCAGAGCACGGCCGCCGCAGCAGCGGGCAGAGACAGTCCGCCAAACAGCAGTGCCCGCGACAGCAACCGCGGGCCTGGCGGCTTCAGTGCAAACCAAACGCCGGGCGCACCGAGCCCGAGCATCGCCAGCGAGATCGACAAGAACGCCCAGTGGTACCACAGCACGACACTCAGCACTCGCGTGGCGGCGATCTGGAAGAACAGGACCGCGAACGAGGCCAGCGCGATCGCAAAGATGTGCCGTCGCGATGTCGCATCGGTGCTTGAGTCGCTCATCGGGATGGCTTGGTTACGGTTCCGTGTTGGAGAAGCAAGGTCCGGTCGCCCAAACCCGGATTGCGGCCATGCCTCGCGCACTTCGCTCACGGCGGGCTCATGCGCCCGTTCCCGGCGTCTTGGCTGCCGCCGACGGGCTCGCACTGCCACGCATTCGCAGTTGGCCGCCAGCGACGCTTGCCAACCGCGACGCGACATCGGACACTCCCCACGACGCTCTGGCGCAAGGCGCATCGGTGACGCCAACCGAATCCGTGCGCACGAACGAGGCGCGGCACGTCACACTCCCGCGCCACGCGCTTCGTCCCGAGCCTCGGCGACGACAGCTCCCATGCACACCGTTGCCGTTCGCCCGCTGTTTTCGCTGCTCTTCACTTGGCTCGTTTGTGCGGGGGCATTCGCTCAGGACCCCGCCGCGTCGCAAGGCGGCAGCGACAGCCCGGCTGCGATCCAGCGTCAGATCGACGTTGCCAAGGCTGACAACACTCTGGGCGAAGAACTGAGGCCGGCTCTGCTCGAAGCACTCGAGAAGGCGCTCGCGGCGACGAAGGGTCTCGAGACGTACACCGCCTCGACCGCCTCGTACACGGCCGAGCGCGACAGCGCACCCGACCGCCTCAAGGCCGCCCGCGATGAGATCTCGGCACTCGGCACCACGGCCGAGCCAGTGGTGCCGCCCAATACCAACCTGCGGGATCTCGAGGGGCTGCTGGCGAAGGCGCAGGCAGAACAGACCACGAGCTCCGAGAGCGTGTCCGAACTCGAGCGCGAGGCCGCACGCCGCAGCGAGCGGCGGGCCGCGATTCCTGGCCGACTGGCCGACGCACAGCGCCAACTCGAAGCCCTGCCCGCCGAGCCGGTTCTCGATCCGGCTCTCGACAAGCGTGTGGCCGAAGCCCGTCGTTTGCGGCAGCAACTCGAACGCCGCCAGCTGCAAGCCGAGATCAGGTCGCTCGAGGTCGAACTCGGATCCTACGAGGCGCGCGGCGAACTGCTGACGGCGCGGCGCGATCTCGCCTCGCGCAAGCAGCAGGTCGCCCGCACGCGCGTCGAGTTCTTCGCCAACCGTGTCAAGGAATTGCGCGCGCAGGAGGCGGCGAGGTCCGAGGCCGAGGCCAAACGCGCCGCTGCAGAGGCCAGCAGCCAACACCCTCTGCTAGCAGCGTTGGCGACCGAGAACGCGACCATCGCCGCACAACTGCCTGTGCTCGCCAGTTCCCAAGCCGAAGTGCAGAGCCACCTCGCGCGCATGAAGATGCAGAAGCAGGAGCTGGGCGCGCAATTCGAAGACATCAAGGCGCGTGCCCTGCGCGCCGGAACGAGCGCTGCGATCGGCTCGCTGCTGCGCGAGCGCCGGGCCCAACTGGCCGACGTCGATCGGCTGACCCGCCGCACGGCAGGCAAGGGCGGCGACGTCGCCGACACCTACCTGGCTGCACTCGATTGGGAACAGCGACGCCGGGCGCTCGTCGACGATGCGGCTCAGCTCGATCGCTTGCTGCAGGACGCCGAGCCGCCGATTCCGGCCGGTCCTGCCGGCGAACGTGTGCGCAGCCAAGCCCGCACGCTGCTCGACGATCGCCTGCGCATGCTCGAGACGCTGGCCAGCGGTTGGTCGACGCAACTCGGCAACATCGAGGAACGCGCGACGACCCAGGTGCTGTTGACCGACCTGGTCGCTCACTACCGCACGTTCATCAACGAGCGTGTGCTGTGGATCCGCAGCTCGCAACCGATCTGGCGCATCACCTTTCACGACATCAGCTCTGCCGCACAGTGGCTCGTGTCCCCAGCGGCATGGGGCGACACGCTGGCGACCCTGGCGATGGTCTCCATCGACTTCCCGTTCAGCACGCTGACCGCATTGGTGTTGCTGGTGCTGCTCACGCTGCGACCTCGACTGCTCTCTCGTTTGCGCCGAGTCGGCGAACGCGCCAGCCGGGGCAGCAACACACTGTATGGGCCGACGGCGAGCGCCCTGTTCTACACGTTCTTGTTGGCATTGCCGCTGCCGGGCATGTTGATGCTCGCTGGCATGCACCTGTATGTGCACCCGGACTGTTCCGAGTTCGGCAAGGCGATGGGCACCGGTGCCATCAGCAGCGCCGGCATGCTCGGGCTCGTGCGCGCGTTGCGCGCCACGGTTCGCCCCGGCGGTCTGGCCGAGCATCACTTCCATTGGTCCGCGAACACGCTCGGTCTGTTCCGCAGCAACCTGGTCCTGCTGCTGCCCGCAGCGTTCCCACTGGCACTGCTGCTCGGAGCCTTCGAACACCACGCCGACGACGCGTGGCTCGGCTCGCTCGGCCGGCTGCTGTTGGTGGCGTTCCTGACACTGCAACTCGTATTCTTGTGGCGCACGTTGCACCCCGTGCGCGGCGTGCTCGGCAACGCCAAGCGCAACTCGCTTCTCTACCGCGGCCGCATCACCTGGTTCGTGTGCGCCGTCGGCACGCCATCGGCCTTGCTCGTGATGGCGTTGCTGGGCTTCGACTACACGGCTCTGCAGCTATCGCAACGATTGACCGACACCGTGATCCTGGTGCTCGCTTGCGCCCTGGTGCACGCGTTGATCCTGCGCGGACTCATGCTGGCGCGTCGCCGCATGCTGCTCGAGCAGATGCGAGCGCGCATGCGACTGGCCCATGAGGCTGCCCACGAGAGCGGCGAGGCTGAGGGCGACGGCAAAGAAGAACCCGCCGAAGAAGTCGCGCTCGACCCGAGCAGCATCGCGCTGCAAACGCAGGCGATCCTGCGCGCCGCAGTCGTCATCGCCGCGATCAGTATCGCCTACCGGATCTGGATCGACGTGCTGCCAGCACTCGGCATCTTCCGACAAGTCGTGTTGTGGATGGACCACAGCGTCAACCCGGCGGTCCCGGTGACGCTGGCCAATGTGCTCAGCGCGCTGATCGTCGTGTTGATTACGGTGCTGGCCGCGCGCAATTTGCCCGGCCTGCTCGAGTTGGTCGTCCTGCAGCGCTTCAAGCTACCGGCCGGCGAACGGCACGCCGTCACGACCCTGGCCCGCTACATTCTGATCGCGGTCGGTGCCGTGATCACGTTCTCGAGCATGGGCATCGGCTGGTCACAGGTGCAGTGGCTTGTCGCCGGCCTGTCGCTCGGTCTCGGCTTCGGTCTGCAGGAGATCTTCGCCAACTTCGTATCCGGCCTCATCCTGCTGCTCGAACGCCCCGTGCGCGTCGGCGACATCGTCGTGCTCGGCGACCTGCTCGGCAAGGTGTCGCGCATCCGCATCCGCGCGACGACCATCCGCGACCTCGACAACAAGGAGATGGTCGTGCCCAACAAAGAGTTCGTCACGGGTCGCTTCGTCAATTGGACGCTGACCGACAGCATGGTTCGCCTGCGTGTCAACGTTGGTGTCGCCTACGGCTCCGACACGCGCAAAGCGCGCGAGCTGCTCGTGCGCGCGGCCACGGAAGCGCCGCGCGCGGCGAAGAGCCCGCGACCGAAGGCGCTGTTCCTCGGCTTTGGCGACAGCACGCTCGACCTCGAGCTGCGTGTCTACATCGAGGACTACGACGAACACGCCGACCTGCTCGACGACCTGCACACGCGCATCGACGACCTGTTCCGCGAACACCACATCGAGATCGCGTTCCCGCAGCGCGACCTACATTTGCGGTCGGCGCGGCCGTTGGTCGAGTTCTTCGAGCGCAAGGCACTGCCCGTGGAAGACCTGCGATGACGCGAACGTCGATGCGTGGGTTGGTCAGGCGGTGCTTCGTCGCTCTCCTGTTGCTGTAGCCAGCACTCACGGCGCTGGCTCAGAGACCGGCACCCAAGCCGATGTCCGGCGTCAGGCCGGTAATGCCATAGCCGTCGGCGTCGACCGCCAACAACGCCGATGACCGCCGGGGCCGAGCCGCGGTAGCCCTGGTTGGCAGTGAAGTCCGGGGTGTAGGCGAGCCCTGCTTGCCTGTCACTGTGCACACCATGAGCCGAGTGTCCGGCTGGCATTGACTCCGGCTACCGCCCCGTCTGGCCCGTTTTCACAGAAGGCGAAAGCGATGGAAGAACCACGCCATGCCGGCAGACAACACGACGAGCAGCGCACAGACGATTGCAAATGCGTATGGGCTCTCCGTGCCAGGAATGCCGCCGACATTGATGCCGAGCAGTCCCGTCAGCAATCCGAGCGGCAAGAACACGCCCGCGACGATCGACAGCACATAGGTGTTGCGGTTCATCTGCTCGGCCAGCCGTCCGGACAATTCTTCTTGCGTGACGCTGGCGCGCTCGCGCACGGCGTCGACTTCTTCGACGAGGCGCACCTGGTGTTCGGAGACCTCTCGCAGTCGCGCGCGCTGCAGGTCGTCGATCCAGGCGATCTTCTCGTGCATGAGCCGAAACAGCACGTCGCGCTGCGGCGCGATGTAGCGCCGCAAGCCGATCGCCTGGCGACGGAAGTCGGCGAGGCGCACGCGCAGTTCTTGGGCGGGGTGCGTCAGCAGACGTTCTTCGACCTCGTCGACGTTGTCTTCCATGGCGTCGAGCACGCTGGATTGGCGCGAGACGAGTCCGGCGGCGATCGCAACCAGCAGGTCCCCCGTCGTGCGCGGGCCGCGGCCAGCCGCGAGCTGTTGGCGAACGTCCTGCACGGCCAACAACCGCCGGTGCCGCAGCGTGATGACGCGGCCGGCTTCGAGCCACAGCCGCAGCGAGATCATGTCGTCGGGCTCAGCGCCAGGATTGAGATTGACGCCGCGCAGGATCAGCAGCAGACGATCACCGTGGGTGACGAGCCTCGGCCGCGTCTCCTCTTCGAGCAATGCGGCACACGTCGATGCAATGACGGGTCAACCCAAGGCGCTGCCCGATGAAATCCGCACTGGGTTTTCACCAACGGACGAGGCGGAGCCGGTGCTCGCTGATGTCCCAGAAGGTCCGCTCGACACGTCGGCGCGCAGCTCTTCCAACAGGCGCTCGTGCTCGACATCGGGGCCAACGCATTCGGTGCGGTCGTCTCGGGCGCAACACACGGTGTGGTCGGGACACCTTAGTCTGGGTGACGCGCTGCGGCACCGCCGCGGGCGATCGGCACACTCGCCGCGCGGTGCGCGACGGCGCAATCGCGTTCTGGGGCCCAAACGGTCAGTTGAGGTCGATGACCGTCGGCGCGCTCAGCTGCAGGTTCACCCCATCGAACCCGAGACTCTGGAAAAGCAGCTTGCCCGACCAGTGGACACCAGTGGACGAGGATGTTCACCGACTGGAAGCTGCCGAAGCCGCTGGTCGTGCCGATGAAGCCTCAGAAGAGGTTGCTCGGGAAGTAGTAGTCCGGGAAGGCGTTCGGCGAGATCGCTGACGCCACGGTGATCGACGTGGGCACGATCGGGTTCACGATCTCGACCCAGGTGAAGGTCAGCGGAGATCGCAATGAAGCAGGCTCCGCGGAGCGCGGTACGCTGCTTGCCTTGCCTGTCCCATCCCCCGCCTCGAGGTTCCCATGCTGTGCATCGCGTCCGCCGCCGTTCTCTTCGCCATTGCCGTGTCCGCCCAGACCTTCGTCGTCGATGCGGCCAATGGCCCCGGCGCGAACTTCACGAGCATCGTCGCCGCGGTGGCGGCGGTCCCTGATGGCTCGGTGCTGGTCGTGCGTGCCGGCCACTACGACTCGTTCGCGATCGCCGGCAAGAGCCTGTCGGTGCTCGCTGACAGCGGGGTCACGTTCGGCGAGCTTGGCACCGGCAGCATCACGATCAGCGGGCTCGCGCCTTCGCAGCACGTGGTCGTGCGCGGCCTGAAGGCGACACAGATGAGCATTTTCGGGTGCGTCGTCAGCTGCGCGAACTGCCAGGGCTTGGTGCATCTCGATGCGATCGAAGCTGGCGCCGGCGCAGTGCAGCTCGAAGTCGACCAATGTGCGCAGGTGCTCGCGACCGTCTGCGCGTTCGTCGGCAACAATCCGTACGGCTCCCGGGTCAACGGCAGTGACGTGACGATGGTCGATTGCCAGGTGCGGACGAGCGGCGGCATCAGCGCGGGTGTGGAGCAGACCGGCGGGCGCCTGCAACTGACCGGCACCATGGTCGAAGGCGGCTTGGGTTTCCTCGCTCCGGGCCACAGCGCGGTCTTCATGCAGGGCGGCGAACTGCGTGTGGACGCCGGCTGCACCCTGCGTGGGGGTCTCGGGTCATTTGGTTCCGGACTCGCCATCGACGGCTTTGGTTCGGCGCGCATCGATCCCGCGGCCGTCTTGATGCCCGGTCCGGTGGCGATCGGGCCGAACATCAGCCATGTGACCGTCGCACTGCCGAACGTGCACGCCACGGGCGGTGCGCTGGGCAGCGTCGCCAGCGCCACGCTGAACGGCCCGAGCGGCCAACTCGGCGTGCTGTGGATCGGCATCCCGAGCGCGCAGTTGCTGGTGCCCGGCTGGCCTGATGCGTTGTGGGTGCTCGACGGCCCCGTGGTCGCGATCGGTGCGCTCGGCACGCCAGTGACAGCGAACGTGAACGTGCCGAACGTGGGGTCGCTGGTCGGCGACCGCTTCGGCTGGCAGGGCCTTGCCATCGATGCAGCAGGCGCGTTCCAGATCAGCAATGCCGTCTGGTTCGTGATCCGGTGACGTTGAGTGCTGGTGGGCGGGCGTTGGGGCATCCACAGTCTGCTGTTCGAACTCGACGAGGCCTTCGAGGAACGCTTCGAAGGGGCATCCGCCGCGGCAAGTCAGCCTCGACGGCTCGCCGTCGCTACCATCACCGCCCGTGGACCAGACGAAGCAACTGCGCGAAGACGCTGCCGCGTGCGACTTCGTCGCTGCCTTCCTCCAGGACCGCGAACGCGGCGTCGCCCGCCCGCTCGCCGAGTATCAGGCCTGCTTCCCGGAGTTCGCCGATCGCATCGCGACCGAGCATGCTGCCCTGCAATCTAGCGCCACCGCACCGACCACCCCTCCCGCGATCGCGGGCCGCGACGTCGGGCCCTACCGCTTGATCGAACGGCTGGGCCACGGCGGCCAGGGCGTGGTCTTCCTCGCCGAACATCGGGACCTGCAGCGCACCGTCGCGCTGAAGATGCTGCACCAAGGCGGGCTCGGCCTCGACTCGGCACAACACGCGCGGCTGCGGCGCGAGGCGATAGCACTCGCGCGCCTCGACCATCCCGGCATCTGTTCGATCTACGAGGTCGAGCTCGACGGTCCGCATCCGTACCTCGCCATGCGACATGTGCCGGGTGCCTCGCTCGCAGCGACGATCGAACAGTCCCGCAAGTCGGGTGGCAAAGACGGCCTGCCGCCGCAGACCCGCATCGAACTCGACACCTGGTTGTCGTTCTTCGAACGCGCTGCGCAAGCACTCTACGCCGCGCACCTGGTCGGCATCGTGCACCGCGACATCAAGCCTCACAATCTGATGCGCACGCCTAGTGGCGAACCCGTGCTACTCGACTTCGGCCTCGCGCGCGACACTGCTTCGACTTCCGTGGCGCTGACTCAATCGCACGAGCTGTTTGGCACGTTGTCGTACATGGCGCCAGAACTGCTGGCCAGCGCCGCGGACCCGGACCCGCGCGCCGACGTCTACGCGCTCGGCGTGACGCTCTACGAAGTGCTCACGCTGCAGCGACCGTTTGCGGCGGCGACGCCCGACGCGCTACGACGCCAGATCGAGTCCGGCGACGTCACGCAGGCGCGCGCGCACAACCCGCACCTGCCGCGCGACGTCGACATCGTGCTCGCCACGGCGCTCGAACGCGACCCCGCGCGCCGCTATGCTTCGGCCCTCACGTTTGCCGAGGACTTGCGTCGGCTGCGTCAGCGCGAACCCATCCTCGCGCGACCATTGAGCCCCGCGGTCAGGGCGCAACGCTGGGTGCGGCGGCACCCGCTGTTCAGCGTCGCCTTCGCGCTGCTGGCCACAGGCCTCGCTGTCACGCTTGCCCTGCTCTCGGCGGTGGAACGTAGCAACGCGGATCTCCGCGCGAGCAACCGCGAGTTGTCGGCCGTGCGCAAGGCGCACCAGGCCCGTTCGCTCAGCGAGATGGACCCGGGACGCGCACTCAAGGATGCCGTCGCCGCCGCCCGCGACGGCCAGAGCCCGGAGATCAAGGACATCCTGCTGCAGGTGCTCGATCGCTGCTACGAAGAACGTTTGATCGAGTTGGGACGCGAGCCTACGGTGCCGTTCGCGGCGTCCGCACTCGACGAGCAAGGACGCTGGGTCGCAGTGCCGTTCCAGTCTGGCGCAGTCAGGGTCTACTCGGTTGCGGATGGCACGCTCGTCGGCACCACGGCACTCGGCCCGCGCGGCCGCACGCTCGCCGCCTTCCGGCCTGGCACCGCGCAGTTGCTGACGGCGGGCGACGATGGTGCCTTGCGCATTTGGAGTGTCGGTGCGACCGGCGTGCAGCCGGAACGGACCCTGAGCGATAGCTCGGCTGTGGGGCGACCGGCGGGGGCGCTCGCGGTGTCACCTGACGGCCGGCTTGCCGCTCGCTGCGACGATACGGGCGCCGTCGAGATCTTTGATCTGAGCAGCGATGCCGCCGTCGTCGTTTGCAGAGGCCACACGCACAGTGTTACGTTTG
>JBDSBS010000775.1:0-4441 GCA_039921435.1 Planctomycetota bacterium
GTGCTCTCGGCGTACGCGGACGGTGCACCGCGCTCGCTCGTGTTCCCGCGCGCCCACTTCGTTGTCGGCGAAGAGGCGTGGCAGCGCGCGTTGGCGCCGCATGCGCGCGACCGCGCGAGCTTCGTGCCCGAACTGCAGCCCCTGCTCGAAGGCACGGGCCGCCTCGAACGTGTGCGCGGCGACCGCAGCGAGGTGCTCGGTAGAGGCTTTCGCTTCCATCGCAGCGATGGCCACACGCCTGGCATGCTGTTGGGCGAAGTCGAAGGCGAACGGCCTCTGCTGTTCTGCGCCGACCTCGTGCCCGGCATGCCGTGGGTGCGGCGCGCGATCACGATGGGTTACGACCGCTACCCGGAGTTGCTCATCGATGAGAAGGGCGCGCTGCTTGCCGACTTGCAGGGGCGCGGCGGCAGGCTGTTCTTCACGCACGATCCGCAGATCGCAGCGTGTGCGCTCGCGAAGGACGAGCAGGGGCAGGTGGTCGCGGTCGACGCCGTTCGAGAGTTGTGCGGTGTTCCGATGCAGTGAGCGACGACTCGGCGTCGACTCGTCGCGCGGCCCGACGAGGTCGCCATCACCATGGTCGGTGGTAGCGCGAGTCGTCCTTCTCGACGGGGCCCACGTAGTCGAAGGTCACGACGCGGTGGTGGCCAAAGTTGCCGAGTTCATCGATCGTGAAGCGAACGAGGCGGTTCGTGGCTTCGTCGCACAGGATCCGTACCGAGGCGATGCGCGGGATTTTGTGGTCGGCTTCCTTGGTTGCCTCGATGCAGATCCGGCGTTCACCCAGAGTGCCGGTCGCCGGCCGTGCGCGCAGCCGACTCGAGTCGACGAAGTGTTGGAACAGCGAGTCGAGATCCAGCCAGTCGAAGTCGATGCCGCTGTTGATTCTTGTCATCAGGTTGCTCATGCCATCGCGACGCTCGGCCCGGCGCAGCATCTTGCCGAGAATCCACAGTTCGGTGCCATCAGTGCCGATGCGACTGTCGGCTAGTCGCATGGGGCCGAACCCGATCGGGCCTTCGAGCACGAACTTGCCGCCGGCACCCATGGTCACGTGGAGCGAGCGCTCCGGCACCGCAGCGGACGGCGCTGTGCTTTCGATCGTCACCTCGAAGGCGTGGTCCGACTGCTGTTGCAGCAGCATGTGTGCGCGAGCCACGATGGCCTCTGGTGTGCGCGTTGCCCCCTCTTGCAGCAGGCCGATGCCGATGAGCAAGATGGCCGCTGCGGCGGCGATCACCCAATGCCACGACGGTGGCGTCGCAGCGCGGCGAACGCGTGCGATAGCCGCTTCGTTGCGCGCCGCCGACGAGGCGCGAAGGTCCATTGCGCGCAACAAGCCGTGCACATAGCGCTGCCTGGCGAACCACAGCCTGGCCGCGCGCGGCAACTCGTCTTGTGCTGTTTCGCCGAGTGCCTGGTTGCGAGCTTCGTGCCGCGTATCCATGTCGAGCGTTTCGTCGAGATCGCCCCAATCATCGTCCGGCAAGCGATCGCTCACGGCACACCCTGCAGGCTGCGGGATAGCTTGCAACGCATGCAGTGCGCGAGAGCGGCGCGACCGCTCTGCAGCAGCTTCTTCACCGTTTCGACCTGCATCGACATGTGCTCGGCGGTCCGTTTGCAGTCGAGCTCTCCGTCATAGTACAGCCGGATCGACTGCTGCTGCGTCGTGGTGAGTCGACCGAGACAATCGCGCAACGCGAGCAGGCGTGCCTCGAACGTCTCGCCCTCGAGGCGTTCGAAGTCCCGCCAGTGCATCTCGATCGCGTCCAGAGTCTCCTCGTCGCACAGGTAGACCCGGCTGCGCCCTCGCTGGCGCCGGAAGGCGAGCACCAGCTTCCGGGCGATGCCGCGCAGCCAAGGCCCGAACGGCCGGGTCTGGTCGAACCGATTCATGTTGCGTCAGGCCACGAGCAGAGCCTCCTGGAGAAGGTCCTCCGCCTCGACCTCGCTGCGCAGTGCGGCCAGCAGGAAGCCGCGCAGCGAGTCGATGTTGGCCCGAACCAGTGCTTCGAACGAGGCGATGTCGTGCACGGAGAGGCGTTGGTTGTCGCGCCGCGGGGCAGCGGGGACGACGGAATGCTACGGCGCCAAGGACCCGGGCGTTCTAGCGCGGACGGTGCCGTCCGCGCGCCAGCCGAGGCGGCAAGTTCCCCGCAGGTCTGGTCTGGCGCCTCTTGGAGCGATGCGGGCGCTGTCTCGATGCCGAGGCCGTCAAGGCTGGTACTGGTGTGGTTGCCCGCGCCTTCTACTCGGGCAGTGCGTAGTGCAGCACGAGCCGTTGTCCCGTACGCCACACAACGATCTCGGTGTCCTCGCCGGCCGTGCGCGTGAGTGCGACCCAGGCGTGGAAGTGCTCGACCGACGCGAAGTCGTGTTTGCCCGCGAACGCGACGACCACGTCGCCCTTGCGCAGGCCGGCAGCTTTGGCGGCGCGGCCGCGGTGCGCGTTCTCGCCCCAGTCGACGAGGTATTGCACGCGGAACGCGAAGGCATCACTGTCGAGGCCGAGTTGCTTCTTTGCCTCAGCGTCGAGAGCCGGCCCGCCGAAGCCCGACGATGGCGACAGGTTCCACTTGTAGGGGCGCCACGCGTAGTCCTCGGGTGGGCATTGCTTCCAGTTGGTCGGCAACGTCAGCATCGCTTCGTGTGGTTCACCATCGCGGTGGTACCGCAGCGGCAAGGTGGTCGCTTCGAACGGGGCCACGTGCAATGCCCACTGCACGTCGCTGAGCGTACGCACGGATCGTTGCTCGCCAAGCGACCGCAGCTCGTCACCCGCACGCAGGCCGGCTATGGCCGCGGCGGAATCGGCGAGCACGACGGTCACCAGGTACTGCTTCGTCGTGTCGAGCGCCACACCGATGCGCGCCGGATCGGGAAACACGTAGAGCCGTTCGTTCTGCCAGCGTTTGCCGAGCACGGCGTCCACGTGCTCCGCGTCATTGATGGTGTGGCAGTGCACGCAGTCGATGCGTTGGCCGCCCTGAATCTTGCGCGCCAGCACGGGCAACTCGATCGCAGGCAGCGGCGGCTTCGTAGGCGGTGGGGCGGGATGGGGTTCGTAATCCGCGTGTTCGGCGAGCGTGTCGCGCAGCAGGAGCGCCAACGACCCCAGCGAGATGTATTGCCCAGCGTCCTTCGGCCCGCGCCCGCCGTAGCGGTGGTAGATCGTGCCGTCGGCGTTCATGAGCACGGCCGCGAACGTGAGGTCGAAGTCGAAGCGGATTGCGTTCACGTCGATCGCACTCATGTCGGTGACGCGCACGCAGACATAAGGCGCGGCGGCGGCAGTCAGTTCGGCGGAGCCACGGCCCAACTGGCCGTAGAACGAGCTGCAGTCCTTTCAACGTTCGCAGCGGAACGTGACGAACAGCGGCGCCTTCTGTTCGGCTGCGAGCTTCTGCGCGGCAGCGAGGTCGCTGTGCCAGACTGTGTCGGTTGACTGGCAGGGCGCGGCGGCGAGCACGAACGGCAAGACGGCGAGCGGGAGTCTCGGCATGGCGCACACGATACGTGCTGCGTCGTCGAGAGCGTCGAAGCTCGGGGCAGCTTCGGCCGCAAGCAGTGGCTCAGCGGATCGCGACGCCCGAAGGATTGTTCAACGCGATCACCGGCCGAAGGTGCCGGCCTGACTCCGGTCGTGGCGTTGGCACTTGCCGAGTTGCCGAAGCTCGAGGCTGTCGAACTCGCAACGTGCGAGGTCTCGGTGGCGGCGATCCAAGCGTTGCCCGAACGGTTGCGGCACTTCTCGGTGACCTCGTGCCCCGACGCCGACGCCTCGGTGTTTGGTGCGATGCAACGGTTTCGCGGCCTGCAGAGTCTCGGTCTCGACCGCTTCGACCGCGAGCTGTGGTTCCACGTGACAGCGGAAACCGTGCCGATCGGACCCGCCGAGACTGCCACGGCCATTGCCGCCATGCCCGCGCAAGAACCCATCGCGCGCATGCAGGCCGAGCTGCTGCGCCAGTTGCCGTTGCGCCGGTTCGCCTATGCCTGCCCGTTTCCGTCGCCCGTGCTGACAGCAATCGGTGCCATGGCACACCTGCGCGATGTCACGTTGCAGTGGGCAGGACCGTTCGAGGTTGCGAGCGTCGCCAAAGTCGAGACCCTGCAGCGTCTGCGGTTGGCACACGGCATGTTCGAACTCGAAGACCTGCGCCCGCTCGCGAAGCACCCGTCGCTCGAGCACCTGCGCCTGGAGTGGCGGTGGTGGACGCCCACCGCGTTGGCGGCAGGGCTGCCCGGTGTGACGATCAGCACGAATCAGCGGTAGCTGGCGCCGGGTATTCAGCCGTCGCAGGTGCGAGCCCCGACCTCACGCCAACAGCGCGCGCACCTGCGCCTGCAACCGACTGCTGTCCTGCAGCGGCGCACCATTTGCTTCGAGCGCTCCGCCGACCGCATTCCCGAGCGACTCCGCGCTCGTCTGGAT
>JBDSBS010000776.1:0-2811 GCA_039921435.1 Planctomycetota bacterium
CGCCTCCTGCTGCCTTGCGCGCTTGCCCGCGACCGGTTTGGAGTGCACGAAAGGCGCGGCGGCGATAGCCGCCTGCATCCGGGCCGCAAGCCTTGCCTCGGGGTCGTTCATGGTTCGCAGGAGGAACAGCAGGGGTTCAAGTGGGGCAGCGGGAACCGTCGCCTTCGGAGCTATGCGTCGCTGCAGAGCCGCTAAAACCTCCGGCTGCTTCAACAGGCGAGACGCGGCAGATGAGGCCCACTTTGCACCGTACCCGGCGGCGATCGCAGCGGCCGCACCGCGGCGGGTGATGGCGTAAGCGTCGACGAATCGGCGCTGGCGGTCGGTCAATCCGTTTGGCATATAGGCCCCTAAGCTCGATGTTGTCCGCGCGTGCGGGACTGCCGGGTTTCCGCTTCGCCGGTCTGCAGGACTTTGACCCACCCCCCCGAGGCCGATCACGCTTCACACCTGTTTGCACGTTCGAACCGCTCGGCCTCGGTCTCGAAATGGGCAAGCGCATCGGCATGGAAGTGCGCAGGCAGGGCGGTGCATTCCTCGATCAGTGCGGTGCGGTTCGAGTCGTCGTCGCCCCTCGAATCGCAGGCGCGATTGATCGAGACAACCAAGGTCAGCGCCGGGACGCCTGCGACAGCCTTGTCGCGTTGCTGTCGCACGAGGGTGTCGCGTGCCAGATCACGCAGCGACGGGGGTTGCGGTGTCGTTGTCGCACCAGTTGTCGCGCCGGCTGTCGCAACGCTGGTGGTTTGTCGCATGTCGCATTCCCTAGGAGACGCGACACGCGACAACATCGGTTTCGCGCTCATTTGGCCTCTTTGAAGTTGCGATAGACCGTCGAGCGATGCAGGCCGAGTTCGGTCGCGATCTCGTTCGCCGACATTCCCAGTTCCTTGAGTTCCAGCACCTTGGCCCGGCTGCCGTCTTCGAGGTCGCACATCGACCAGACTGGATTGCCGCGAGCGTCTTCGCCGAGCCGGGCCTCGAACGGCTTTGCGCTGTCGCCCTTGTCGTTGCGGTGCTTCTCGAAGTGCACCTCGAACCGGGCGCCCTCGGTAGGCGAGTAGTCACCCGGGCGCTTCAGCGCGATCACGGTGTCGAGGATGTCCTCGCGCTTGCTGGTGCCGCGCTGCGTTCCGCCCTTACCGCTGTGGTGGACGAACAGGATCGAGCGACCCTGCTTGCGATGGCTCAGCGCCCAGGTTGCGACGGGCTGCCAGCTTTCGGCGTCGTTCTCCGGCTTGCCGCCACGGACCAGACAACTCAGGTTGTCGACAACGATGAGTTCCGCCTCGCAGGCGTCGATCGCCTCGTCGACTTCGGCCTGGCCGTCGAGCGTGGCCAGGTCGGGCATGCCCTCGACCTGAGCATCGGGCGTCAATACGGTGAAGTCGGCAGGATCGGCCTCGGCGTCGGAGTGCGCCACGATCGCGGCCATCCGGTGCGCCAGCGCCGAGCCGGGCATCTCGCCGTCAATGTAGAAGACGCGCCGCCGTTTCGGCGCCTTCCATCGCAGGAACGTCCCGCCGCACGCGACCGCATAGCCGACGCCGAGCGCAGTGTGAGTCTTGCCCACGCCGCGCCACGAGTGCAGCATCGCCAGTCCCGATGTCAGGAGCCAGTCGCCGAGGATCGGCTCACGCTGCGGGAACGGGTGCTGCAGCAGCTCGTTCAGCTTGAGCAGCCGCAGCGGCGGGCGGTCGTTAGCTTGCTCTGCGACATGCTGCCGCAGGCGCTCCGCCTGCAAGTTCAGATCGCGAAGTTCAGCGGCGGCCATTGCATACCTCCGCCACATCGCCCATGCGGCGCGCGCATTCGATCAACCGGGGCAGGTCAAGGTCGCGGCCCTGCAGGAAGTCGCTCAGGATGAGCGTGGCGACCGTGGCCTCGAACGCAGTAAGCGTCACCATGTCAAGCGCGTTGAACGGTCGTTTCTCGGGCTTGCGTCCGGTCAGGCGTGGCGGGTATAGATCGGTGAACTCAAGCCCGACCGCGGCGAGGATCGCGCCCACGTCGGCGCCGCCGAAGTCGTGCAGCAGAACCGTGCCGTCGTCGAGTTCGCGTATCGCCAGCGACGGGCTGCGGTCTTCACGCGTCGGGCAGCTTGCAACCCATTTGCCTGGGCCGGTGCGCTTCACCCGTTCGAGCCGGGACAGCAAGGTTTCGGCTGTCATGCTGCACCCCCAACCTGCGAAGCGCGCCCGCGAAGTCGGCCGGCCCAGTCGCTCAGGAATTGCCGCTCGCTGGCCTCAGCCACCTTGAGCACGTCGAACTCGTGTTCTGGCAGGTGCCGTTCGATCGCCACCTGCACCAGGTTGCGTAGCACTGCATGCCGTTCGCGCATCTGTTCTGCCGTTGCCCGGTGCCTTATGTGGCTAGGCTGATAAAGGGGCAGCAGGACTTCGGCGCTCATGCTGCACCGACCAGTCGTGCGAATTGCCAAGCTGCGTCGAGGTCTTTTAGCGGCTTCGACACCAGGCCCGAGCACCGGCAGAGCAGCGACCCGTCGCCGAGTTCATGCAGCTCGAAGGCGCGCAGCGCGAACCTCGCTTTCAGCGTCGCCAGCGATTTGTAGTGCTGGGCAAGGTCGCCGATAATCGCTGCGTCAGTTTTGCTATCCGCGTCCGCCAGGCCTGGTCCGCCTGGCGTTCGCACATCTGGGGCGGCCATCAGGCGGCCTTCCGCGCGACGAAGGCGTCGAGCTCGTCGTCATCGACGACGCTCACGCGCTCGGACAGTTTGATGATCTTGGGGAAATCCGGCACGTCCCGCACGTAGCGGTAGAACGTGGGCTTGGAGACGCCGATCTTTGCT
>JBDSBS010000777.1:0-11696 GCA_039921435.1 Planctomycetota bacterium
GTTGCTCGTGCGCACGAGCACGAACACGGCTTTGCCACCTTGCTCCGGCCGGCAGGCAGCGAGGAACGGCTGAACGGAGTCCGCGCCGAGGTAGGGATGCAAGGTGACGGCGTCGGCGATGCCGAAGTGGCCTTCGGCGTAGGCTTCCGCCGTGCTGCCGATGTCGCCGCGCTTGATGTCGCCGAGCACCAGCAACCCGTGGCCCTTCGCCAGCGCGCAGACCTGTTCGTAGGCCCGGTAGCCGGCGGCGCCGAAGCACTCGAAGAAGGCGATGTTGGGCTTCACGCACGGTGCGTGGCGCGCGATCGCGGGCAGGGCTTGTCGGTAGAACGCGGCGATGCGCTCCACCGCGGGGGCGCCGGCCAGCACCGTCTCGGGCAACGCATCGAGCCGAGGATCGAGCCCGATCACGACCGGGGCCTGACCACCGAGCACGCGCTCGGCGAGTGACGCGACGAAGCTTCGCATTCGGCTGCAAGACTATGCCCCGGTTCACGGTGGCGCGAGATGCGCTCGTCTGATTCTCTTTCGCCTCCCTTTCGCGTTCCTGGCTGCTGCAGGCGCCCGAGCCAGTGCGAACCCAAATGAGGCAGACCCCATGGTTGTGATCCTAGTACCAAAGGAAACCGCCGCCGGCGAGACGCGTGTCGCTGGCGTGCCCGAGACCGTCAAGGCCATGACGAAGCTCGGTTTGCAGGTTCAGGTCGAGCGCTCTGCGGGCGTCGCCGCAGGTTTCTCTGATGCCGAGTACGAAGCGGTGCGAGCCACGCTGGTCGATGAATCGGCCAGGCGCACGGTCGACATCGTGCTGGGCATCCAGACACCCTCGATCGAGCAAGCGATGGGTCAGAAGGCCGGCTCGCTGCTGATCTGCACACTGACGCCCGGCACACAGCTACCAGTGGTCAAGGCGCTGCGCGATGCCAAGGTCACGGCGATGGGCATGGAGTTCATGCCGCGCATCACGCGCGCGCAGAGGATGGACGTGCTCAGTTCGCAGGCGACTTGCGGCGGCTACCAGGCGGTGCTGCTCGCGGCCGTGCACCTGCCCAAGATGTTCCCGCTCATGATGACGGCGGCCGGCACGCTGACGCCGGCGAGGGTGTTGGTGCTCGGTGCTGGCGTCGCGGGCCTGCAGGCGATCTCCACCGCGCGCAAGCTCGGTGCGATCGTCGAGGGCAACGACATCCGTCCGGCCTGCAAGGAACAGGTCGAGTCGCTCGGCGCGAAGTTCGTCGACACCGGCCTGCCGCCCGAAGCGGAGACCAAGGGTGGTTATGCCAAGGAGACGACGGCTGAGTTCCTCAAGAAGCAGCGCGAGATCCTGACCAGCCACATCACGCAGGCCGACGTCTTGATCACGACTGCGCTCGTGCCGGGCAAGAAGGCGCCGGTGCTGGTCACAGCAGAGATGCGCAAGGGCATGAAGCCAGGCTCGGTGATCGTCGACATGGCCGCTGGCCAGGGTGGCAACGTCGAAGGCACGGTGCCAGATCAACGCGCCGTCGTCGATGGCGTCACGATCATCGGCGATACCAACCTGCCGGCGCAGTGTGCGGCCGACGCGTCGCGCACCTACGCGCGCAACGTGCTGGCCTTCCTCGGCGAGTTCGTCAAAGACGGTGTCGTCACCGTGAACCTCGAGAACGAGATCCTGGCGGCTGTGACGATCGTGCACGACGGCACCATTCGGCACGAACCGACGAAACTGGCACTGGCCGCGAAAGGGAACTGACCGTGCAAGACTTTTATTCGATCTTCGTCTTCGTGATCGCATCCCTGCTCGGCTTCGAGCTCATCACAAAGGTTCCGCCGACTCTGCACACTCCGCTGATGTCCGGCTCCAACGCGATCTCGGGCATCACGGTGGTCGGGGCCCTGATCTGCGCGCGCAGCGGAGAGGGCTTTCTGTCGCAAGCGCTGGCCTTCTTTGCCATCACGTTCGCGATGATCAATGTCGTCGGCGGCTACCTCGTCACCGACCGCATGCTCGGGTCGTTCAAGAAGAGGAGCAAGTAGCGTGGACTACCTCTACCTCCTGGCGACGCTGCTGTTCGTCTTCGGCATCAAGCGCCTGACGAGCATCAAGACCTGCCAACAGGGCAACCGACTCTCCGAGCTGGGCATGCTCGTGGCGATCATCGCCACCTTGGCCATCTGCGTCGGCGTCAACTGGTACGTCGTCGTCGCCGGCATGCTCGTTGGCGGTGGTGCAGGCGCCCTGATCGCGAAGCGAACGGCGACGACGCAGATGCCCGAGATGGTCGCCGCGCTCAACGGTTTTGGCGGCCTGTCGTCCGCGCTCGTCGCGATGGCCTACCTGATCATCGACCCCCACCTCAAGGACGCGAGCAGGTCGCTGGCCGACACCGGCGTGCTCAACGCGGTCAGCACGCCGGCGACGATCATCATCGGCATGGTGACGCTCACTGGCAGCTTCGTCGCCTACTTCAAGTTGTCGGGCAAGAAGCTGTCGCACCCGTTGAAGGGCATGCAGCGGCACTACCTGCACATCGCCATGGGGCTCGTCGTGATCGGCTGTTCGACGTGGCAGGTGCTGACGCCGAGCCACACGTGGATGACGGTCACCACGATCCTGCTGGCGATCGTGGCGAGCGTGCTCGGCGCGTTCTTGGTCATGCCGATCGGCGGTGCTGACATGCCCGTCGTCGTGTCGCTGCTCAACAGCTACTCGGGTGTCGCGGGCGCGGCGGCCGGCTTCGTCATCGGCAACCCGCTGCTCATCGTCGTCGGTGCGCTGGTCGGCACGTCGGGCCTGATCTTGACCCAGATCATGTGCAAGGCGATGAACCGATCGCTCGGCAACGTGCTGCTCGGCGGCATGGGCGAAGAGTCGGTGGCCAAGGACGCGAAGGACTACAAGTCGATCAAGTCCGCCGGACCCGAAGAGGTCGCGATGCTGCTCGACGGGGCGACGTCAGTGATCTTCGTGCCCGGCTACGGCCTCGCCGTGGCACAGGCACAGCACGTCATCAAGGATCTGGGCGAGCTGCTCATGAAGCGCGGCGCGAACGTTCGCTACGCCATCCATCCGGTCGCCGGCCGCATGCCAGGCCACATGAACGTGCTGCTGGCCGAGTCGGACGTGCCCTACGAACAGCTGTGGGAGATGGATCGCATCAATGGCGACTTCAAGAACACCGATGTCGTCATCGTCGTCGGTGCCAACGACGTCGTGAATCCCGCTGCGCGCGAGCCAACGGGCCCCATCGCGGGCATGCCGATTCTCGACGTCGACCAGGCGCGCACGGTCGTGGTGATCAAGCGCTCGTTGTCACCTGGTTACGCGGGCATCAAGAACCCGCTGTTCGAGCTCGACAACTGCTTGATGGTGTTCCTCGATGCCAAGGAAGCGCTCGAGGGCATAGTCAAGGAAGTGAAGGACCTGCGGTAGCGAAGACGCGCAGGCCCGGCCAGCGAGCAGCGAATCAGGCAGCCGATAAGCCAGCGGCCACGCCGGCGGTCCATTCCAGCGCCAAGTCCAGCGATCAGGCCCGGCCGGAAGGCGTCGGCGGCTTGACGGGCTCCTCGGTCGACACTGCCGGCAGCGCCGCCAGTGCCTGCAGCGCCGCGTCGACGAGCCGCTGCGGCACGTCGCCGATGAGCCAGCGCACGGGAGCCCGGCCGAGACTCTGACCGAGGTCGGCATCTTCGGCATCCGGATAGAGCACGGGCTCTTCGGGCACGCCGAACGCGAGCGGCGGTAGGTCGCCGTCCGGCGTGACCTGCTGCACCTTCGCGAGCAGGCCCTGCAGGTCGATGCCGCGCAGCATCAGCACTTCCCACGGTCGCTCGTCGAGCCTCCGTGCGAACAGTTCTTGCAGTGCCAGCACGTGGCGGCACGGCTTCTCCTGCAGATCACAAGAACAGCCGAAGGTGACGCTGCGGGTATCGGGGAACAGCGGTTCGCCGACGATGCGCGCGACCAGGCGATCGAACGAGCGCGGCACACGACCGTCCTTGAGTGCTTCGACGATCGACTTGCTGCGGCGCAGCACGCGCACCAGCGTCGACCAGTCCTTCTGCGGCAGCGTGCGGATCTGCAGGCTGACTTCGTGGATCGAGCCCATCGATCCCTCCATCTCGGCATGGATCGAGCCCGAGCGCACGCGCAGCATGGGCTTCCTGATGCTCGGCAGCGCTTCGAGCGCGGCAGCCAGGCGCGCGTCGTCGATGCCGCGCGTCGCTTCGCGGCGCCAACGTTCGCCCAGCGAGATGCTCTTGCGGTCGATCACGCCAGGGCCTCCGTGCGATCCAGGGTCAAGAGCCGCTTGAGCTCGTCGTTGCTGAGTTCGGTGATCCAGTTTTCGCCAGCAGCCAACAAGCTGTCGGCGACCTCGCGCTTGCGCTCGAGCATCTGCTGGATGCGTTCCTCGAGCGTGCCGTTGCAGACGAACTTGTGCACGAAGACGTTGCGCTGTTGCCCGATGCGGAACGCGCGGTCGGTGGCCTGGTCCTCGACGGCGGGATTCCACCAGCGGTCGTAGTGGAAGACGCGGTTGGCTGCGGTAAGGTTGAGGCCAGTGCCACCCGCCTTGAGCGACAGCACGAAGACCTTGGGGCCGTCGGGGCGCGATTCCTGGAAGTCGGTGACCATGTTGTCGCGATCCTTCTGCGGCACGCCGCCGTGCAAGAACAGCACGGGCTGACCCAGCACGTTCTCGAGCTGGGTCTTGAGCAGCGAGCCCATCTCCTTGAACTGCGTGAACACGAGGCAGCGGTCGCTCTCTTCGATCGCTTCTTCGATCATCTCGGTCAGCAGATCGAGCTTGCCCGACCGGCTCGGCAGCGAGCTACCGTCCATCAGGTAGTGGGCCGGATGGTTGCAGACCTGCTTGAGCCGCAGCAGCGTGGTGAGGATCGCGCCGCGCCGCTGGATGCCCTCGGCGGCCTTTTCGACCTCCTGCAGACCCTTGCGCACGACGGACTCGTAGAGGATCGCCTGTTCGCGCGAGAGCGTGGCCGAGACGATCTGCTCCGACTTCTCGGGCAGGTCGGCGACGATCTCGGGATCGGTCTTGAGGCGACGCAACACGAACGGGCGCACGAGGCGCGCCAGCGCCGACATCGAGCCCTGCCGGCGTTGCTTGACGATCGGGTGCTCGAGCGTCTGCGTGAACTGGGTGCGCGAACCGAGCAGGCCTTCGTTGAGGAAGTCCATGATCGACCAGAGGTCGAGCGGACGGTTCTCGAGCGGCGTGCCGGTCAGGGCCAGGCGGAAGTGGCCCTTGAGTTGGCGAGCGACCTTGGACTGGCGCGTCGTCGGGTTCTTGATGTTCTGTGCTTCGTCGAGCACGACACCGTCGAACGTGACCTCGCTCATGATCTCTTCGTCGCGCTGCAGCAGGTTGTAGCTCGTCAGCACGATGTCGTGGCTGTTGATGAGGTCTCGAAACGCCTCCGCGGTCGCTGCGCGCCCCTTGCCGTGGTGCATCACGACCTTCATGGACGGTGCGAAGCGGTGGACCTCGCGGCGCCAGTTGCCGAGCACCGAGACCGGGCACACGATGAGGATGGCCCCAGCACTGCCGGGGCGCTTGCGCCACTCGAGCATCACGGTGATCGCCTGCACGGTCTTGCCGAGGCCCATGTCGTCGGCGAGGCAGGCGCCAAAGCCCTGGTCGACGAGGAAGTGCATCCACGAATGCCCGCGAGCCTGATAGGGCCGCAGCTCACCCTGGAACTCGGGTGGGATCGGCAGGTCTTCGACGACGCGCGCCTGCTCGAGGTTCTGCAGCAGCTTCTCGAGGCGTGGCGTGCTCGCGATCGACTCCATCGCCAGACCGTGCAGGTGCGAGGCGCCGCCCAGGCGCAGGCGCAAGGCTTCGAAGAAGCTGATGCGCTCGCCCCCTTCGTGCATGCGCTTCTTGAAGTCGCGCAGAGCTTCGCGGTCCTTGGGCGACAGCAACACAGGGCGCCGATCGATGAAGACCAGCGGCGAGCGCGCGTCGACCAGTTGCTCGAACTCGGCCGACGTGAGTTCTTGGTCGCCGATGGCCAGGCTCCAACGGAACTCGAACCACGGCCGCGGATCGTTCGCGGCGCCCGATGCCTCGACGATCGCGACGCGGGCCGACAGGCGCTGCATCGACTCGACACCAGGCAAGGTGAGCTCCATGCCTTCACTCTCGAGCAGCGGCAGGTGGTCGAGGATCTGGTCCAGCTCGGGGCGCGTGAGGCTGGCGCGGCCGTCGCTCATGTTGCGGGCTCGACGCAAGCACGGCACCTTCTCGGACACACGCTCGAAAGTCTGTTCGACCCGGTAGATGCTGTCGGTGGCGATCTCGTTGGGGAACGGCGAGGCGGCCAAGCGTTGATGCAGGCTCTCGATCGTCTCCGTGAAGGCGACGGTCGGGATGGGGCGGACGAGAACCTGCAGGCCCCACGGCGCGCCTTCCTCGAGCGGCGTGTCGGGCACGAGGATCTCGATCACCGGCACCATGGGCGTCTGCCAGTACTCCTTCGGCAGGCGTTCGGCTTTCTCGAAGCGCGGCTTCGGTGCGGTGCCCTCGGCGGCAACGAGCATCTGATCGAGCGCGTGGCTGACGAAGCTGACGAGGAAGTTGCGCTGTGTGACGGCGAAGACGGGATCGTCGGGTACGGCGAACCGCGCCGTGCAGAGCACGCCGGGCACGAGCTCGGCGATCGCGGCCAGCACCCACTGCGTGTCCTTGCTCCAGTGCGGCGCAAAGTGCAGCACGCCTGGCTGAGGTGCTGGCGCGAAGTCTCCCCGGGCGATGAGGCGCAGAACCAGCTGGCAGGCGGCGCCGAGCGCGCGCAAGGCAGGCGGCTGTTGCTTGCAGTCCAATGAGGCAAGCCACGGCACGGCGTCTTGCAGGCGCAGCCCGGTCGCCGGGATGGTCCACAGCGCTGGCGCGATGCGCTCCTGTGGCTTGTCGTCGTCTTCCTTTTCGTCGCCGCCGATCGTCAGATGCGGGCGCAGCGAGGACTCCTCCGAGGGAATCAGGGCCTGCACAGTTACGTGGACGACGCTCGCGGCGAGGTCAGTTGGCAGCGCCGATGTCAGTCCGGCAGCGCCCTCGTCGGACCACAGGGCGATCCGCGAATCGGCGGGCTGGCGCGAGTGCAGGTAGGCGGCGTGCAGGTTACTGCTTCTCGGCATGCAGGGTCTGCGGATGGACCCACTGCTTGTCGACGGGGGTTTTGACTGTGTTCATCTCGTTGTCGAGGCGCCGCGTCGCCAGGTCGGCGAGCGTGAACACGAACAGCAGCGAAAGGAACAGGAACGAGCTCAGGAACACGATCTTGTTGATCGCCGTGTCCCACTTCATGTGCATGAAGAAGGCGATGACGAGCGAAGCCTTGACGCTGGCGATCGCCATCGCGATCAGCAGGTTGGCCGAGCCGAAGTCGATCCGCGAGGTCCCGACCGTGATGGCGGTCAGGATCAACAGCGCGACGAGCACGTAGAGGAACATCTGCGGGCTGGAGATGTGGTGATGGCCCATCTGCAGCTCACCGTGAGCCGGGGCATGACCGCTTTCGTTGTGGGCGTGCGCGCTCATCACGGTACCAGGTAGAGCAAGGGGAACAGGAAGATCCAGATCAGGTCGACGAGGTGCCAGTAGAGGCCGACCAGGTCGACGGGCAGGAAGTAACCGGCGTGGAAGCGGCCCCGGGCCGTGCCGACCATGATCCAGATGATGAGGCCGGCGCCGATGAGCACGTGCAGACCGTGGATCGCGGTCATGGTGACGTAGATCGCAAAGAACATGTGGCCGTGCGGAACGCCCGCCATCACGCCGTCGTAGTCCTTGAACCACGAGAGCTGACCCGTGGCTCCGTCGTAGCCGTGGAACATCTCGGAGAAGACGAACAGGCCGTGCTCGTTCTTGGCCTTGTACTCGAAGAACTTCACGACCATGAAGATCGCGGCGCCGAGCACGGTGAGCGCGCAGTAGAACAGGGTCTTGTTCTTCTGGCTGGTCTGGGCCGAGCGCACCCCCATGGCCATCGTCCACGAGCTCAACAGCAGCACCGACGTGTTGAGCGCTCCGAGCTGCCAGTCGAGCTGCTTGCCGCCTGTGTGGAAGGTCTGCGGAAACATCTGGTGGAAGTAGAAGTAGGCAGCAAAGAGCCCACCGAAGAGCAGGATTTCCGTGGCCAGGAACAGCCAGAAGCCGAGCTTCGCGGATTGGAACTCCTGCACCGGCGTGTCGAAGTGGTGCGCCACCGTGTGAGGTAGGAACTCGGGTCCCGGGGCCGGGATGACTACCGAGGCGTGTCCGTCGTGACTCATGCTGGAATCCTGGTGCAGGGTTGCCCGCACAACTGTGGCTTGCACATCCGTCGCTGGCTCAACTGTCGCTTGCCGATCTGTCGCTTGCACATCTGTCGCTTGCACATCTGTGGCTGGCTCAACTGTCGCTTGCTCAACTGTCGCTTCCTCAATTGGCGGGCGTTCGCGTCGTCTCGAGGTCGAGGGTCGAGTAGTCGTAGACCTCGGTCGTGACGATCGGCGGAACGTCGAAGTTCTCGAGAGGAGGCGGCGTCGGCGTGTGCCACTCGAGCGTCACGCCACCCCACTGATTCTGCATGGCCTTCTTGTCTTGGAAGAGCGAAGCGATGAGGCCGTAGACCATCAGCGCCACGCCCGAGCCGAGCACCATGGCACCGATCGTCGAGGCCTGGTGGTAGCCGTGGTACTCCGGCACGTAGGTCGCATAGCGACGCGGCATGCCGCGGCTGCCCATGATGAACTGCGGAATGAACGTCGCGTTGAAGCCGACGAAGATCGTCACGGCCGCGATCTTGGCAAGCGTCTCGTCGTACATCACGCCGAAGAACTTCGGCCACCAGTGGTGCACGCCGGCGAAGAAGGCCAGCGCGATCGAACCCATCATCACGTAGTGGAAGTGGGCAACGACGAAGTAGGTGTCGTGCAGGTGGATGTCGACGTTGAGCGCGCCGAGGATCACGCCCGTCAGGCCGCCGATCGCGAAGATGATCAAGAACGCCAGCGTGTAGAGCATCGGCGAATTGAGCGCGATCGAGCCTTTGTACACCGTGGCTACCCACGAGAACTCCTTGATGGCCGTCGGGATCGCCACGAAGAAGGTCAAGAACGAGAACGCGAACAGCGCGTAGGTCGACTGACCCGACGTGAACATGTGGTGGCCCCACACGAGGAAGCTGATGATCGCGATCGCCAGCGAGCTGAACGCGATCAGCTTGTAGCCGAACAACGGCTTGCGGCTGTGCACCGTGACCATCTCGCTGATGATGCCGAAGGCCGGCAGCACCATGATGTAGACGGCGGGGTGCGAGTAGAACCAGAAGAAGTGCTCGAACAGCACTGGGTCGCCGCCGAGGCGCGGATCGAAGATGCCGATGTTGTAGAGGCGTTCGAAGGCGACCAGCAGCACGGTGATGCCGAGAATCGGCGTCGCGAGCACTTGCAGGATCGCCGTCGCGTAGAGCGCCCAGACGAACAGCGGCATGCGGAACCAGGTCATGCCCGGCGCACGCAACTTGTGCGTCGTGACGATGAAGTTCAGGCCCGTGAAGATGGAGCTGAAGCCGAGCAAGAAGATGCCCAGTCCGATCGAGACGACAGCCTGGTTGGTGTAGAGGCTGTAGGGCGCGTAGAAGGTCCAACCGGTGTCGAAGCCACCGAGCACGATCGCGAGCACTGCCAGCGTGGTGCCGCCACACCACAGGTAGAAGCTCAGCAGGTTGAGTCGCGGCAACGCGACGTCCTTCGCGCCGAGCATCAGCGGCAGCACCATGTTGCCGAGCGATCCGGGGATCGCCGGAATCACGAAGATGAACACCATGAAGGCGCCATGCAGCGTGAAGATCTGGTTGTAGGTCGCGTTGCTGAACAGCATGCCGTGCGGTTCCCACAGGTGCAGACGCACGAGCAGGGCGAACAGGCCACCGCAGAGGAACGCGGCCGATACGCCGATCAGGTACATGATCCCGATGCGCTTGTGGTCGAGGGTTCCCGCCCACGACATGAAGCCGCTCGAGATGTTCCAGAAGTTCTTCCGGGCCACCGGCGTGGCCGGATGCGTGTCGATCGTTGGGACGTTGGTCGTCATTGCTGCCTCACTGCTCCGTCTCGGATCCGTCGCGTCACTTGTCCGCGAGCGTCTTCATGAACTCGATGATGCCGTTGATCTGGCGCTCTGTCAGGTTGGGAAACGCGGTCATGCCGCCCTTGGGGAAGCCGGCTGCCCACTTGGCGTCTGGCAGATGGATCGACTCGGTGATGTAGTCCTTGTCGACGGTGACCGTTTGCTTCTGGCCGGCGACGAGCACTTCGTGGTTGGTGGCACCGGTCACGGTGCCGTCAGCACCCTTGACGAAGAGCCCCTTCCAGCTCGGTCCGACGCCGGGCACGCCGTTGATGGAGTGGCAGGTCGAGCAAAGCACGCTGTAGAGGCTAGAAGCGCTCTTGGCGGCTTCCTGGGGCGTGCTGTCGAGCCACTTGTCCCACGGTCGAGTTGCGTATTCCTCTTCGCTCACGACGTGGACCTTCGCGTACATCGTCGAGTGGTTCTCGCCGCAGTACTCGGCACAGAACAGATGGTACTCGCCGATCTCGGTCGGTTGGAACCACAGCGTCTGGTAGCGGCCAGGGATCACGTCGCGCTTCACGCGCATGGCCGGCATGAAGAAGGCGTGCAGCACGTCCGTCGACTCGAGCAGGAAGGCCGCTGGCTTGTTGACCTTCAGCCAAAGCGCGCCGTAGCTCGGTGCCGGGTCGTTTGGGTAGGTGAACGTCCAGCTCCACTGCTTCGCCGTCGCCTTGTACATGTTGCGGCTCGCCTCGAACGGCACCGTGGTCATGTCGAGGCTGCCCTTGAAGCCCCAGGCGAACATCACCATCACGACGATGAGCGGGATGACGGTCCAGACGACTTCGAGCGGCGTGTTGTGCGTCGTGTTGGAAGCAGCTGGTTGATCGAAGGTCTTGCGACGGTACTTGACCACCGAGAACAGCAGCACGCCGGTGATCAACACGAAGCAGAAGATGCAGACTGCATACGTGAAGTAGAACAGCCCGTCGACGTGGCCGAACGTGCTGGCGAGCTTCTCGAGCTGGCCGTACGCGTCGATCTCCGCCGGCGCGGCGGGGTGCTCGATGTAGTTGACCTTGGCTGGGTCCTGGATCAGTTGGGCGAACACGGGTGTCCTGGGCTGCAGTTGGCTCGGGGGATACTGGGGGCTCGGGGGATACTGGCTTGGGGGATACTGGCTTGGGGGATACTGGCGCGGGCGGTATTGGTCAGGGTCAGGCGACCGCCGGTGCGGTGCGTCGACGTTCTTTGCGGAGCATGACGATGATCATGGCGGCGATCACGACCAGGGTGATGGCACCGCCGATGCGCATGAGGGTCATCGCCGCGAGAGAATAGGAGTTGGTGCGGGAGTCGAAGGTCAAGCAGTTGAGCACGACCTGGTCCCACAGAGTGCCGAGCCTGCCTTCGCTGGCCTCGACGATGGCGAGGCGCAGATCCTCGGGATCGAACGCCGTGTTGACGATGGCGCGGCTCAGCTTGCCCTGCGGCGTCAAGAAGAGCAGCGACGGCGGGTGGGCGTACTGGTTGGTGTGTTCGGAGAAGTAGTAGTTGAAGCCGACGGACTCGGTCAGCTTCTTGATGTTCGCTTCGTCGCCGACGAGCACATGCCATGCATCGTCGCCCCCA
>JBDSBS010000778.1:0-2909 GCA_039921435.1 Planctomycetota bacterium
CGAATGCCTTCCATCGCGGTTCCGCCCAGCGTGCGAGCCTGGTAGTCGACATCCAAGAGCAGCGAGGCATCGCCGAGCGAGCGACCATCGAGAGTGGCGCGCGCGCCCACCGCGGGGTGCGGCCTCGGCCGGAACCTCGCCAGCTCCCTCTGTCCACCGTCGACGTACTTCTCGGGACCCATGCCACACTCGAACAACAGTACGAGGTTGCCAGCCTGAGGACTGGCCAGGACCGCGTTGTTGGGGCTGCCACGCGCACCGTGTTGCCGCGCAAACTCGTTGGCGGTCTTCGCCTCGGCGAAGAAACCCTCGGCGTCGCTCGAACCCATGAGCGTACTCATGCGCCCCGCCATCCAGAAGAGCAGCGCGTTGTCGGCCTGGAACTTCTCGTCGCCAACCTCCGCGTCCATGAGGATGCCACGCTTGCAGGCCGCGCGGGCGTTGTCGGGTTCGCCCTTCAGCAGGTAGCAGAATCCCAAATAGAAGGCGTTCATCGCCTTCTCGTACGGATCGCCCTTGTAGGTCTTGCTGCTCTCGCTGCCGAGGATCGCAGCCGTCGATTCGCCGCCGCCCACAACCCAGCTCCCCATGATGCGGCCCGCCGCCTCGAAGTTGCGGCGCGCCTCTTCGGGCCGACCCATGAGCAGTTCGCACTGGGCCTGCACGTTCTTGACGAGGGCCAGGTTCTCCTCGTCCCCCTCGACTACTTCGCGTTCGGCGAACGCATGCACTGCGACGAGGTCGCCGGCCTCGAAACGGGCCAACGGCACGGCCGGCTGGCCGACCGAACACCCGGTGAGGAGTGCGGCACCGAGCATCAGCCAGTGCCGGGACATGGGGCGGCGTCGCACGAGGGGCGGATCAGCGGTTGATGACCGACTTCTCGGATTCGGTCTTCATCTCGTAGTCGCCGGTCCAGCACAGCTCGCTGGTCACCAGGTCGGTCAGCTCGAAGGTGACGAGGTAGTAGGCCGAACGCAACTTGCCGGCTTGGCGGTCGCGGCTCTTGATGTTGCCCTTGAGCACGAAGTCACTGCCCGCAACCTGACGATCGTTCTTGCCAGACACCTGGCCCCGTTCCTTCATGCGTCGCTCCGCGTCGACGAGGTCGTTGGCTGAGGGCGACCGATCGAGGATCTTGATCTGACGCCCGAATGCCTCGGAGAGGTTCGTGCGCAGCTTCATCAGGATGATCTCCTTGTCGATCGTGTCCGAACTGTCGTTCTTCAATTCGTAAATGTAGAACGAAGCCCGCTCGCCGTCGCGCGAGGGCGCCAGCACGCCCGACGCCTTGATCTTGGCGGCCATGTCGGTGGCCATCGTTCGGATGTCCTGACTCTGCAGTCCGGTGCCAGTCACGGTGTCGGGCGCGTCGACGGAAACGCGGGTATCCCGGGTACCGGCGGCGCAAGCGGAGAAGATGAGGCCGAGCAGGCCCCAGGTAGCAAGACGGATCAGCATGTTGTTCGGTATGGAAAAGGCGGCAACGCGGACGGTCTCGCCCGCTGACTCCGCCGGGGACATTCTGCCCTGAGCGTGTTCGGCGCCCAAGTGTTCTTCTGCAGGCCGCGCTCCACTGCCGAGAGGACGGGCACAAGCGGCTTTTCCCTGGCGGCGTAGCCCGAGCTGCCTACGCTACGTGAGCATATCGGGATCGCTCGCACAGTGCCCAATTCCACCGTCCTCGTCATTCCTGCCTTCCGCGAAGCCGGGCGAGTCGGGAACGTCGTGCGCGAGGTGCGGCGGTCAGGCCTTGAGGTCGACATCGTGGTCATCGACGACGGGAGCCTCGACGAGACCGCGAACGAAGCCGAAGCAGCCGGTGCCACCGTGCTGCGGCACCCGTTCAACCTCGGCTACGGCAGCGCGCTGCACACGGGCTACTGCTTCGCTTTTCGGCATGGCTACACACGCGTGCTGCAGATGGACGCCGACGGCCAACACGAACCTGCCATGCTGCCGAGGCTGCTCGCCGCGCTCGACCAAGGGGTCGACGTCGCGATCGGGTCGCGCTACCTCGAGCACGGCTCACCTCCCACGAGCATCGCACGCCGCTTCGGCACCAAGCTCTTCGCATGGATCGCCACCAAGTGGGTGGGTCACCGCATCACCGATCCGACGAGTGGCTTTCAGGGCCTGTCGCAGCGCGCGTTGGCGACTGTCGTCAACGACGGTTTCCCCGAGGACTACCCGGACACCGACGTGCTCGTCGAACACCACCGCCGCGGCCTCGTCATCGCGGAAGTGCCGGTGCGAATGCACGCGCGCAAGGGCGGCGTGTCCATGCATCGCGGCGCTCGCATTGCCTACTACGGCTACAAGATGCTGCTGACCCTGCTCCTTCTGCCAGTGCGACGACCGACGCCACTGCGTCGCCGCGATACCGTCGCGAGGCTGTCGTGACCGGCGGTCTGGCCGACATTGCCACTGGGCTGATCGGGGCCACTGGGCTGATCGGGGCCACCGGGCTGATCGGGGCGCGCGTCGACCTCGAACCGCTGCCCGACCGGCAACGCCTGGTTGCCCTGCTGTTTGCGGCCGGCCTCGTCATCCTGGTCTTCGAACTCGTGCGCCGTCGCAAGCTGCGCGAAGAGTACTCGCTGGTCTGGGTCGGCACGGCTCTGGCACTGGCCGTGCTGGCAGTGAATCACGAACTGCTCATCACGCTGAGCCGGTGGATCGGAGCGGCCAGTTCGGTCTCGACACTGTTCTTCGGCGCCTTCCTGTTCCTGCTCGCCCTTGTACTGCAGTTCTCGGTCCGGCTGAGCCGACTCACCCACCGCCATCGTACTCTCGGGCAACGCCTCGCACTGCTCGAGGAGGAAGTGGAACGGCTGCGCGGCAAGACTGGGCCGGCCGAGCCCGCCCTGCGCCGCGCCTCGGATGCCGACCAGGACGAAGTGGCGTGA
>JBDSBS010000779.1:0-3524 GCA_039921435.1 Planctomycetota bacterium
TGGAGGAAGTCGCCTGGTGAACACCAAGAACACGCTCCCTTGGGCCATGCTGATCGCAGCGGCCCTGCTCTTGCCGACAGCGTGCTGCGGCCCCACCCAGGACCTGGTCGTCATCGGCGCGGCGCACGACCGCTACGACCACAACCGGCAGACGCGTTTCCTCACGTGGAGCTACCAGGATCGCATTCCTGGCGGCGAGCGCGAGACGAAGACCCTGATCCTCAATCGCACGTCGCGCGACGAAGCGTACACGCCGCTGGGGCACAGCGCCGTGCCGAGTGCGGTCGGTAGCGAAGCGGTCGATGCCTTGCCCGCCGCCCACCTCACGCCCGTGTTCACCGGGGTCGCACTGCCGCTTGCCACCCCAGGCGACCGCGACGACCTTATCGACTTCCTTGGCACCGGCCCCGCGGCGAAGGCTGGTGTAGAACGCCGAGACGTGCAGGGCGCGCTGCCGAGCGAGACCGAACGCCGCTATCAGGCCGTGCTCGATTTGCTCGCGTCCGCTACGCAACTCGCGAGCCGCGCCAAGGTGCTCGAGTGGGCCGCGGCCAACGGCGTGCGACACAGCTTCGACATCGTCGACTCGCGCTACCAGGCCAGCTCGTTCGCGGATCGCGTCGCACTGCGGCACGGCGACTTGGCGAAGTTGCTCGCCGCACTCGCCGACCTGCGCGAGGCCTGGGAGGACGATGGCGCGCACAAGCTGGTCACCGTGCAGCTCGGCGACTTCTTCGACCTGTGGCGCGAGTTCGGCGGCATCGCCCACCCGGAGAACATCGTCGACGACGAATGGGGTGCTTTGCGCGACGTGCTCTACCGCGGCGTGTTCCGCCGCCGGCCCTGCCTCAAGGCGACCATGCTGCTCGGCAACCACGACACCAAACGCGGCGTGCCGTTGGCCGAGATCCCGTTCTTGCTCAAGGCCTGCAACCGCGACGACAACGGCCAGCCGTTCTTGTTCACGACGCACGGCGATGCCTTCGATGTGATCGAGCAACTCGTCAACGACTGGCTGCAGGAGTTCGTCGTGCACTTCCTCGGCCGGTTGACACCCGTCAACAAGTACCCGGTTGCCGAATGGGGTCGTCAGGCCGGCAAGCTCAACAAGGCGCTTGGGGACATGCAGACCGCGGTGGTCGCCGAGTTGCACGACGTCGAGGTGCCGCAAGGTGCGCCCATCGTGGAGCCGAACCGCAACCTGCCCGACAGGCTGGTCATGCCCGTGGCCAACCCTGAGAAGGAGAAGCAGAACGCCTTCGACCACTACCCCAGAGCACTGACCGCCGCGGCCGCATCGTCGCCCGCAGCAGAGAAGCTGCGCGTCGTGGCCGTCGGCCACTCGCACCGCGCCACGATGCTGTGGCACGACGATCCAGCGCGCCCGATGCTGCTGATGGACGCCGGGGCTTGGATCGAGAAGTGCAAGTACCCGCTCGCCGAAGGTGGCACCGTGACGGAGCCGAACGCGCAGCTCGGCGTGATCCACGGCAACGACGCCCGCGTCTACCAGGTTCGACTGCGCTCCTGAGGAAGAAGCCCACATGTTCGATCGAGTCACCGACCGCGTTAAGAAAGTCATGAGCCTCTCTCGCCTCGAGGCCTTGCGGCTCGACCATGGCTACATCGGCACGGAGCACCTGCTGCTCGGCTTGCTGGCGGAGGGCACGGGGGTCGCCGCCAACGTGCTGAAGAACATGAAGGTCGACCTCGAGCAGGCGCGCATCGAGGTCACGACGCAGGTCAAGGCCGGCCCGTCAAAGATCACAATGGGCCAGCTGCCCTTCACCCCGCAAGCCAAGAAGGTGCTCGAGCTGTCGCTCGCGGAAGCCAGCGAGCTAAGCCACAACTACATCGGCACCGAACACCTGCTGCTCGGCATGATTCGCGAGAACCAAGGCATCGCGGCCCGCGTGCTGACGAACCTTGGTGTCGAGCTCGATGCCGTGCGCGACGAGGTGCTCGACTTCATCGGCGAGGGCGAAGAACGAGGCGGCGAACTTCACTTCACACGGAGTAGCGCCATCGAGGCCCTTGCCAAGCGCGCGACGTTCTCGCGCGAACGTCAACTGTTCGGAGCGATTGAGCCCGACCGCCACCTCACCGTGGTGCGTGGCCAGGCATTCGTGATGCTGCCGCCCGGCGACCCTTTCGCCGATCTGTACCACCAAGTGATCGTGCCCGCACTGAACGACGCCGGCCTGGATCGAGTGCAAGAAAGCAACGATCTCCGAGCCGCCGAAGCGGACCTCTTGCAGGTGTGGGAGCACATTCTGTCGTCTGAGATCCTGCTCGCAGTGGTGACCAGCCAGGACCCCGGCGTGCTGCACCAGGTCGGGCTGTGTCACGGCACGGGCCGCGGCGTGATCCTGCTGGGCAAGTCGGAGGATCTGCCGGCGCATCTGCGCTCCCTGCCGCTGATCGGGAACGACGCGGGCGGCGAGGGCCGCACGAATCTGAAGTCACAGCTCACCGCGGCGGCGAGGAAGTGGCTCGAGCTCGTGCGGCACCCCGAGGCGTGATCGGCGACACCGACGAACGCGTCGGCGTCATCCTGAACCCAGCCCCGCTCGCAACACGTGCGCATTGTCGAACACGCGCATCCGGGCCACATCGTCGTCGAACACCCGCCGTCGCGCCGCGAGCCACCGTGCGATCCTGTCGCCGTCGTACATCGCCGCCAAACGCGCCGGATCGATGCCCGAGTTCTTCGACCAATGGAACGCGTAGCGCACGCCGTTCGCCGTCAGCGCTTCCGCCAACTTGCTTTCGAACTCGGCGTACCGCGAGTCGTCGGGCAGCGCGAACTCGAACACCGCCGTCTTCGGGGCGAGGTGCGTGAAGCCGAGCAGGGCGCGCGTCGGGTGCACGATGCGCACCTGCGCGATCGAGGGCACGCGGCAGGCGCGGATCACTTCGGAACCGACCGCAATCATCTTGCCGGCATCGTCGATCGAGACACCGATCGCCGACTCGGTGTAGCCCTCGAGGTAGGTGATCGTCGCGGTGAACAGCTGCCCCGGCGTGGCGCGCACGTCCCCGATGATTGCGAGCTTCTTGTATTGCTCGAACTGCAGCTTGGTGAGCTTGCTCGGGGCGACCGGTAGCGAAAACAGGCTGCCCCCCAACTCGTCGCCCGGAGCCAAGCCATCGCCGCTGCGCACGATCCAAACGGGCTTCGGCGACGGGTGGCCTGGCTCCGCGATACGAGGGGCACATTCAACTCACCGATCGAGATGCCGCACTGCGCGACGATCAGGAACGGTCGCTTCGCGGACGCATAGGCACCGTGGAAGAAGCGATCGGCCGTGTCGAAGCAGCCGTTGCACAGCTTCGTATTGACGAGCAAACCTTGGGTCACGGCGATGTCGGTCAAGGCCCAACCGGAGCCGAGGCCGCGCAAGCCCAGCGGCGGCGGCGCGCAGCGTCGTCATGCCCTGTGTGCGCTCACCGCCGAGCATCGAACTGTCGACGTCGATCAGGTCGCTGACGTCCGCGTAGTGCGTGAGGTGGATGTTGTGCCA
>JBDSBS010000780.1:0-9521 GCA_039921435.1 Planctomycetota bacterium
GTTCTGGATGAGGAAGGCGCGGATCCTGGCGTTGCGATGGCGTTCGGGTGGCATTTCGATAGTCAACCTGGGATCGAGACATTGTCAACCATGTTGGACGGATTGTCAACCAGAGTCGACGCCGCCGAAGTTCACGCACCCTTCACGCCGCCGACCTGAGCCGGCAGCAACGCCGCGAAGAACAGAACCGAGAGACCTCGACTCGTCCGCGAGGTCATGCGACTACCTCCTCGTGGGAAACAGGTGTGAAGATGCGCGGCACGGCGAATGGCTCGGCCAACGCCCGCTGCGCGTACGCACGCGGCCGCTCGAACACGAGGCACGCGAGCGCGGCCGGTGCACCGAGCAGCAGGGTCGCCGCCGTCCAGAACCAGACCGTGCCGATCGGAGCGCTCAGGGCGCGCAAGCGTCGATGCACGCGCCACGAAGCGAGCAGAGCAAAGCCGATGCAGGCGAGCACGAGCCACAGCCTGCGCCCGGCAACGACCAGTGGGTCGACGAGCCAGGTCGTCTCGTTCCTAGCATCACCGACAGCGTGGACAATGACCTGCACGAGGGGCGCGCGCAGCAAGGACCACAGCATCGCGGTGCCCGCATGCACACGTTCCCATGCCATGCGCGGCGCGTAATCGTGGTGAAACGCCGCGACGCCGCCGGCCGCCGCGACTTCGATCACCGGGTTCAGCGGGTCGAGTCCGACCGTCTTGCACGGAGACTCTGCTTCGACGGCCATTGCCGAGGTCGCGGCAACTGCGCGCCACACACCGGCCTCGAACGCGTAGAGCGAGCGCTCGCCCTGCACGAGGTCCACCTCGGCATGACCCAACGTCGCCTGCACGGCCGCCACCAGCGGTGCCACAGCGCGATCATGGGGAGCAACCAGCCGCACGAAGCGATCACCATCGGGCAACCGCACGGGCACGAAGTGCAGTTTCGCCGCGTTGAACTGCCACAGTTCGTCGCTCGCTGCGTCCACCACGACGACGCACACCGACTTGCCGTTGTCGAGGCGGCGCAGCGTCGAGCCCGGCGCAAAGAGCTGTCGGTCTTCGCCCTTGCCAGCGCGCTGCAAGGAACCTGCTGGCGGCAGCCACAACCACGTCGCACCATCGCTCGCCAGCAGGATGCGCGCGCCGAAGGCATCGCCGTACGTGCCGGTCCAGGTCGTTTGCGATCCGTCGGACCATCGCGGTCGATCCAAACCGCGGAAGCCACCGGGGAACGCCGGCAGGTGGAAGCGAAGCCACTGCAGATCAAGCGCGACTCGGCCCGTCAGCTCATGGTCCGCGTCGACGATGTGTTTCCTGCCGGGCAGTGGCTCGTCGCTGACGAGCACGACGTGACCATCGTGCACGACGGGATGCGGGTAGGTGTTGTGCAGCCGGTGCACGGCCTGGCTCTCGGCTTCGGTGCACCACATCAGGAACAGCAGCGAGAGCCCCAGGGTCGCGGGCACGGCAACGACCGCCCGCAGCCGATGGGACCATGGGCGATCGGCATCGAAGCTGCCGAGCATGGCCGTGCGCACCGCCGCGAAGAGACCACCCGCGAGCAGCATGTGGCCACCGACGAAGACGAGCGCGTTCGTCACGCGGTCATCGCGGAACGTGATGTCGTCGATCGCCTGGAACGTGCCGAGAAAGAGCGCCGCGGCCACCGCGAGGCGCAGCCACCAGGGCGCCGGCAGCGCCCCCGCGAAGCAGCCGATCGCGCACGCCGAACAGGCGACGACGCCCGTGCCCTGGAGTTCGAGCAGACCGTTGCAGTAGCCGAACACGAAGTCGCGGTCGAACAGGGCAAAGCCGAGCCAAGCCAGGGCCGGCGCCAGCAGGGCCCACGCGAGCAGCACAGCTCCGCAGCTCAGCAAGCGCGCAGTCGCCAATCGCGCGAGTGCCACCGGGCGCTGCTGCAAGAACTCGCGGGTGCCGAGCAGTTCGTCGTAGCAAGCGGCCACGGCGCCGAGCAGTAGACCAGCGATCCAAGCCACGTAGTACAGTCCTTCGTGCTGCCCCTTGGGCACCAAGAAGACGTCGACGAACGAGCGCTCCGCGACGCCAGCGGCCAACGCGATCGCGCCGGCGACCAAGAAGCCGAGTCGCCACGGTCGATCCTTCTGCCACAGTGCCTTCATCGTGCACCCTCGGCTTGGCCCACCAGCGCCTCGAACGGCTCGCTGAGGATCCCTGGTCGATCGGGCCCCGTGACGTCGAGGAACAGGTCTTCGAGCGTGGGCGCCGTCAGCGGTGACAGCTCACCCTGGCCGCGCAGCTGCGCCAACAGCTCGGGCGAGGCATCGAGCAGCGTGAGATCGTGGCCGTTGCGACGCGGCACCGCGCGCAGAACCTGCGGCCCACTCGGTGGCACCCCGCCACCGCGCGGTGACCACACGCACCGCGCGACCCGCCGCTTGATGTCCTCGAGCGTTGCATCGACGAGCAGGGATCCCTCGTGCAGGATGCCGATGCGGTCGGCAATGCGTTCGACGTCGGTGAGGAAGTGCGAACTGAACAGCACGGTGCAGCCCGTGTCGGCGAGCAAGTCGATGAGCGCGTCGAGGAACTCGCGGCGCATGACGACATCGAGGCCGAGCGCAGGATCGTCGCAGATGAGCAGCCGTGGGTTGCTGGCAACGGCGAGCACGAGGCTCAGCTGAGCTCGCTGCCCGCGCGACAACTTCGGGATGCGCTGCTTGCCGCGTAGGCCGCAACGTTGCAGCGCCTTGTCGACGAAGCTGCGACGGAACACCGGACGCGTGCCCGCTTCGAATGCGACCGCACCCTCGACGCTCATCGTCGGGTAGAGCCGATGGTCCTCGCCGACGTAGCCGATGCGCGCCCGGTGCTCGGGCAACAGCTTCGTGCTGTCCTGGCCTAGCACACGGGCACTGCCGGCATGCGGCGCCAAGAAGCCCAACAGGATGCGCAGCGCCGTCGTCTTGCCGGCCCCGTTGCGCCCGAGCAGGGCGTAGACCTGACCCGGCATCACGCGGAAGGAGAGGCCCTGCAACACGAGGTGCGGCCCGAACCAGCGCTGTACGCGGTCGAACTCGAAGATGGCGCCGTTCCTCGCTGGCTCCCTCGCTGGGTTCATCGCTGGGTTCATCGCTGGGTTCATCGCTGGGCTCATCGCTGGGCTCATGATTGGCTCCGGTTGCTGTGGAACTGCAGTTGATCGAGGCTTTCGGCGAGCGCCTTCTTGACCTGCGCGACCGAGAACCCCAAGTGAAACGCCTCGGTCGCCGCACGGCGCAGCAGGTCGTTCAGTTGCTTCCTGCGCTCGTTCGTGGCCAGGTCGCTGCCGCGTCCGGTTAGAAAGCACCCTGCCCCCTGCCGCCGCACGACGACGCCGTCGCGCTCGAGCACTTCGTAGGCACGCACGACGGTGTTGGGATTGATCGCCAGCTCGCGCGCCAGCTCACGCACGCTCGGCAAGCGTTCGCCGGCCTCGGCGCTGCCCTTCGCGACGGCCGACTTGACGGCGAAGACGACCTGTTCGAACAGGGGCTCGGCGGACTGCGGGTCGATGCGTATGATCACCGGAAACTGTCTCTACTGTGCTAGTTCAACTAGAACAGTTGGCAGATCAGCCGTCAAGCCGTGACCGTCAGTTCCCTTCGTGATCAGCGCCCGCCCGATCCGTTCTCGATCCGGTCAGAACCCCCCGATGGTCAGCGCCAGCGCATTCGTACTCGTCATCGCGAGCACCTGCAGCGACAGGCTGACTTCGATTGGCAGCATCTGGTGGTAGAAGACCTGTCCCGCCAAGGTCGGCGTGTTCGGCAGGTTCAACTGCGATTGGGCCATGCCGGCGGTTGGGTAGACCACACCCAGACTGTCGGGAAACACGAGCGCGCTGCAGCCCGGCAGCGCCTGCGGCAGCGCCGCCGTCAGCGGGCTCGCGATCTGGCTGAAGCCGATTGCCGTGATGATGAATGCGTAACCGGGCATGCCGGTCGCCTCGGCGCGGAAGGTGCTGCCGGTCCAGGGCAGCGTCGTGGCGGTCAGCACGTTGAAGCCACCCGAACCGGTGCAGCCGACGCCGTACGAAGTCGCCATCGCCGGGCAGTTCGTCTGCAGTCGCGCAACGCCGTTGGCATTGCCAGGACCGGCAGACGTGAAGGCCCCACCGACCGCGACGCCGTTCCACAAGCTGGCCAGAGCATTCACGGTGGAGTTCGTGCCAGCGCCGAAGGCCACCCAAGACGCACCGTTCCAGCGGGCGATGCAGTTGGCAGGGAGTCCGCCGGCCAGCGTGAACGAACCGGCCACCACGACGTCGTTGTTCGGCAGCACCGCGACTGCGTAGACGGGACCGTCGGTGCCGCCACCGAGGGCAGACCACGTCGAGCCATCCCAACCGGCCACGTGCTGGGCGGCAACCCCACCGGCGATCGTGAACTCGCCCGCGGCAACGAGACCACCGTTTGGCAACGCCGCCAGTGCGAAGACGAAGCCGTTGGTGCCCGAGCCCAAGGCCTGCCACGAGGCACCTGTCCAACGCGCGATGCCGTTGGCGGGCACGCCCCCGGCCGTCGCGAAGACGCCGCCGACGACCACGCTGCCCGCTTCGTAGGGCAGCACTGCATAGGCGTCGCCGTTGAGACCGGCGCCGAGCGGCCCCCACGCCGCGCCATCCCATCGCGCAATGTGCGCGACGGGCGCACCGCCGGCAGTCGCGAATGCACCGCCCGCTACGAGATCGCCATTGGACGAACTCGCCAGAGCGTTGACCCAACCGTCGAGGCCGGAGCCGAGAGTCGACCACGCCGCGCCGTTCCAACGTGCAACGTGGTTTGCACTCGCGCCCCCAGCACTGGTGAAGGCACCGCCGACGGCGAGGTCGCCGTTGGCGAACGTGCCGAGAGCGAACACGTACGAGTCCAGGCCCGCACCAAGAGCCGACCACGACGTGCCGTCCCAACGCGCGATGCCGTTGGCGTTGCTGCCGCCAGCGGCCGTGAAGGTGCCGCCGGCGAACACGTCCCCGCTGGCCGACGTCGCGAGGGCGAAGACGGCGGCGTTCGTGCCAGCACCCAGCGTCGACCAAGCGGTCGCACACTGAGCCGCAGCCCGTGCGTTCGCGACAGCGGCGAACAGCAGCAGGGCTACGAGTCGAGAACCCGACGAGGGGCGTGGCAGTGGGCGCATGGCTTCGCGAGCAGTCGCGGGCGTGAGGAGCGGTCCGCGGCGTACTGATCCCAGCGTAGCGAGCAGGTCGGGTTGGGCCAGGGCCAGACCGCAGCGTGCCAAGGGTTGCGCGGGACCCTGGCCCTTTCGCGTTGCAGCCGTGACCCTCGAGCGGCCGAAGAGAGGTGCCGTGACCCGCCCGGAACCCGCCCGCCCGCTGCTGCTCTTGCTCGCGCACGGCGTCGGGGCGCGCGAACTCCCGCCGCTCCAGGGCTCGGCCCGACTCGGCCAGATCGAGGTTCCCGTGTCCATGCCACCGAGCCCTGCGCACACTCTTCTGCGCGCGTTCGACGCAACCGCGGCATTGCGCAACATGGGCATCGAAGTGGACCGCAGCTGCCTCACGCTGCGCCCGCGTGGCCGCACCGACGAGACCGCAATCGAGATCCTGACGCGCCGCGCCACGGGCCCAGCGCGGGTCACCGTATTCGAAGCCACGGGCGTGCTGACCCAGGCCATCGTCGGTGGCGCCAACGCAGCGCTGGCCGCAGCCGCACGGCTTGCCCTGCAACTCGAACGTCTCGCCACCAACCTGCGCGCCTTTGACCTGCCCGAAGTCTGGTTCGTCGGACTCGGTTCGGCATGCGCGGTGCACACCAGCTTCGACTTCGACGCCGCGTGGCGGCCAAGGGTCACAGCGCCGCTCGCGAACGAACTCACGCTGCGGTGCACACCAGGCGTAGCTACGATCTTCGGCAAGAACCAGCGAGCCCTCGACATCGCCACGCACCTGCTGGCGCAGACACCGTTCACTCGGCATGGCCGACTCCTGCCGAGCGCTTCGGGTCGACTGCGATTCGCCGCGCTCGGCGGCGTGGCCTTCACCGACCGCCGCGTGCTCGCGCGCGCGCCGCGCGAGGACGAAGCTCGCGCACTCGCCGTGTTGCCCCGGGCGCCTCGAACGACCGAGAACGAACTCGACCTCGCTGGGTTGCTGGCGCGGTTCTGGATGCGCGCGGTCGAACTGCATGCACCGAACGTGACCCACGAGCCGCAGACCGCACCGGCGACAGCCAGACACTCCGCACTGTTGCCGATCGACGAAGCGCTCTGGTCGGGCCCAGAACGCGACGCGCCAGCAAACGCGCTGAAACTGTGAGTCCGCGCGGGCCAGACTCACCGTTCAACGCGCCTTGGTTCGCACCTTCGCTCGCGGTCGGCGCACCGCTTGCTTGGCCACTGCCTTCTTTGCAACCGCCTTCTTGCTCACCGCCTTCTTCGCGACGGCCTTCTTCGCCACTCCCTCGGCGTCCATGTGCGGCAGGTCCGGCGAACGATCCCCCGGCACGTGGTAGCGCGACAAGATGCGCGGTTGTGCCGCGCGCGCTCCCTCGGCATCGAGCAGCACCGTGGCACCACTGGACAGCGTGAGCACGACTTCGCTGCGGGCCGCGTCTACGCGTTGCACGAAGTCGGGCATGTCGACGGGCGCGTGCCCGTTGACCGTCATGACCACGTCGTTGTGGAATGGCTCGTAACCGACGTTGACCGCGTCGGCGAGCACCTGTGCCAGCACCACGATCTCCTGCCGCTTGGGCAGGCGATGCCCCGAATAGAACAGGTGCAGCAGTTCCTTGGGCGCCTTGTCCCACCATTGTTCGCCCCAGATGCGCAGGAACTCGGCCGTGAGCCGCTGGAAGACGAGGCCGCCGAACAGGAACCACATCGGCAGGCGATCGAACTCCGTGCGCGGCACGAGCCACGCCATCTGCTGCAAGGTCATGCGCACGGCAACGGGCTTGCCGTCGCGCAGGATACGCGCCGACAACTGGTCACCGCAGTGGTGGTCGCCGATGACGGCATCGAATTGGCAGCGGAAGCGACCGCGGTACTGGACCGTACCGTTGTCCGCGATGCGCAGGCCGTCGAGCGAGGTCAGCACGTCGCCCGCCTTCAGGTGACCCCACGCACTCGATCCATACTGCACGGCCGTGATGAGCACGCCCGAATCGCGCGGCCGCATGCCGAGGTGGGCGCGCAGGGCCGGGTTCTCGAGCGGCTGCGTCGTGATGCCGAGACCCGGCACGTGCGGGTCCTTGTTGTTCCTCACGCCGTCGAGGAAGCGACGCAGGATCGGTGCAGGCACCATCTCGCCGATGTTCTCGGCGTCGGGCAGCGCCTGGAACGCGATGCCGACGACCTTGCCGCGCGCAAACACGGGGCCGCCGCTGTTGCCTTCGTTGATGGCCGCATCGACGGTCGCCGCGAGCAAGTGCCGCTGACTGTGTTCGTAGCGCTGCACCTCGATGCGCGAGACGACGCCTTCGGTGATCGATACTTCCTCGCCACCGATCGGGTAGCCGACAACCTGCACTGCATCGCGCAGATGCGGTAGGTCGCCGATGACCGCCGGGCGAATGCCGCGCGCGAAGGCCTTGTCGTCGACGTGCAGCAGCGCCAGGTCACTGTCGTGGCTGATGGCATGAACGCGCGCGACGACCTTGCCAGGGTCGCTCTGCTTCTGCACCTGCACGAAGGTCGCGTTGGAGACGACGTGCGCGCCGGTCAGGATCTGCTGGGGCCCGACGATGACGCCCGAGCCGGTGCTGCCGCGCGGCGCGACGCTCTTCCACGGGCACTCGTAGTCGGGATCCTGGTAGGTGCTGAAGACGCGGACGACCTGCGGGTGGGACATCGGAGGGTCGTCGGATACCGCTCAGCTGGCGGTTGGAGCCAGAAGAAAATCGGCGGCTCGTGAAGTCCGCGGCGCGGCACGCGGGGAGAACGCTTCGCACCGAGGGCGGCCGCGGCAGTGACCGGGTCAAAAGGTTCCGATCGTCAGCGTCAACGCATTCGTGCTCGTCAGCGCCGTGATGTTGCAGAGCACATCGAGTTCGATGGGCACGAGCTGCTGGTGCAGCACCTGGCCGACAAGGGTCACGGTGTTTGGGATCGCAAACGAGGTCGTCGCGACGCCTCGTGGTAGCTCTTGATGTCGGTGTACCTGCGCGGGGACGTCGGCAGCTCTTGCTCGCCCGGCCTGACGCTGACGGGAGCTGGTGTCGGCTCCTTGTAGGTCTCAACGCCCCAAGGGCTCTTCCTGGGCGCCGGAGCCGGCTGGGGATCCTGTGGCGGGGAAACCGGCTCCCCGCTCGCACTGGGTCCGCGTAGTCGAGTAGAATGCCGGGTGCTGTGGTCTCGACCGTGCGTCGAACCCCTCTGGAGGTTGCCATGCGGCTCGTACTCGCGACTGTGGCGTTGCAGATTGTGGTCCTTGTTGGCGCGGCCGTTATTCGAAACAGCGGATCTGGGCAACCGGCGCCAGCAATCCAGGACAATGGCGACCACAACCACATCGAGTTGCCGCTGCATCCGTTCTTCGCAGCGGAGCAGGTGTGGGCTGTATCTCCGCTCCGCCTGGAGTATGTCCTACGCGAAGCGATGCACTTGCTGGATCAGGCTCAGGCGAGTGCCAATTCTGCTCCGGGAACCTCCAGCCCTGATTCCCCAACTTCGGTCAACAACTGGCAGCTACCGCGCGTCGTCCCATTGGAAACCCACGGCAATACCCCTCTCAGTGCAACGCCGCTCGAGCTCCGGAACGACGGCTCCCAGTTGATCTTGATGCCGCAGTTCGGCGTTATCGTCGATCCGAAGTGAGTAGGGTCGGAGCGCCGCGGGTGGCAACGTCGGTTCCCCGCCGAGCTGCACGAGATCGCCTGGTTCCGCACGATGCTCGAACGCACCAAGCACCGCCGCACGGCAGCCGAGCTCGACACGATCCAGAAGCAGAACGAGGCGTTCGCCGAACGCTGGCTCAACAAGAAGAAGGTCTAGGCGTAGACTGCCGAGTCCCGGGCCCGGTCATCGCTGTGCACGTGCAGCGGTGACCGCGGCTGACTCGGAGCGCCTGTGACCAAGCACCGCACTGCCGCCGTTCTGTTCGCCGTCTTGTGCGCGCTGCTCGCCGCGCTCTGGGCATGGTGGTCGGCGGACCCGGCTCTCGCTCCGCGCGGTACGACGAACACCGCAACCGCCGACGCAGCGGCGGCGACTGCAGCAGACTCAGCCGACGCCCCCGCCGAGGCCACCGGTGCCCAAGCACCCGCCAGCGAAGTGACCGATCGCGAGGCCGTGCCGCGCAAGGCAACCGCGACCACTGGCTCGCTGCTCGTGCACGTCGTCTACGGCGGCGACAAGTCCCCTGCCGCCGACGTCGAGGTTGCAATCACTCGCGGCGGCGCCGATGCGTTGTTCGAGACGCCCCGCGAGCGCACGGACGAAACGGGCACAGCGCGCTTCGAGGAATTGGTGCCCGGCCGCGTCTACGCGCATGTCGAACGCGGCGACATGGGCGGCGGCAAGCGCTGCGAGATCACGGCTGGGCAGCAGAAC
>JBDSBS010000781.1:0-3494 GCA_039921435.1 Planctomycetota bacterium
GCAAAAGAGCACTGAGCGAAGGTGCGCCTTCGTCGCGCGTTCGCTCACGCTCACCAGACGAAGGTCTTCTCGATGCCGGCGGAGACGCGCTTCACGTCGGGCATGTAGAGGTGTTCGAGCGCGTAGGGGAACGGCGTGTCGAAGCCCGCGACGCGCACCACGGGACCTTCGAGGTACTCGATGCACTTCTCGGCTATGATCGCCGACAGCTCGGCGCCGTAGCCGCAGGTTTTGGGCGCTTCGTAGACGACGACGCAGCGGCCGGTCTTCTTGACCGAAGTGATCACGGCCTGTTCGTCGAGTGGCACGAGCGTGCGCAGGTCGACGATCTCGACGCTGCGGCCCGCCTGATGCGCTTCTTCGGCGGCCTGTTCGCAGACCGACACCATGGCGCCGTAGCAGAGAATCGTCACGTCGGTGCCTTCGCGGGCGATGCGCGCCTTGCCGAGCGGCACGACGTGTTCGCCTGTCGGCACCTCGCCCTTGCCGTGGCGGTAGATGCGCTTGGGCTCGAGGAACATGACCGGGTCCTCGTCGCGGATCGAAGCGATCAACAGACCCTTGGCGTCGGCCGGCGTGCTCGGGATCACGACCTTGAGACCCGGCGTGTGGCAGAAGTAGGCTTCGCTCGACTGGCTGTGGTAGTGGCCGCCGCGGATGCCGCCGCCGTACGGCGAACGGATCACCATCGGGCACGTGTACTCACCGCCGCTGCGGTAGCGCATCTTCGCGGCTTCGCTGACGATCTGATCGAAGGCCGGGTAGATGAAGTCGAGGAACTGGATCTCGGCGACCGGGCGCATGCCGTAGACGGCCATGCCGATCGCGGTGCCGATGATGCCGCACTCCGAGAGCGGTGTGTCGAAGCAGCGCTTCTCGCCGAACTCGTCGAACAGCCCCGCCGTGGCGCCGAACACGCCGCCCTTCTTGCCGACGTCTTCGCCGAACACGATGACGCGGTCGTCGTTCTTCATCTCGAGGCGCATCGCGTCCGTGATCGCCTCGAGCAGGGTCATCACCTTGGTGCCAGCTTTGGCACTACCGGTCTTCGGGTGGGTCGCAGTCATGTCAGTTCTCGCAAGACAAAGGCCACTCGCGTGGCTGAAGAGATGGAGGCCAAGGCACAGACAACAGGCCGTCGAACAGCCCCGCCAGGGTCGGCGCCAGCGAAGCGGTGCTGGTTGCTCTTGATTGGCGTTGTTGTTTCACCGCGTCGCGCTGGTGCCCATCAAAGCGGCCGAGTCATAGGGGCCGAGTCACAACGGAAAGTGCCCAACGTCGGCGCCGACGCCGCCCTTCTCCATGAGGTCGTGCAGCTCCTGCCGTTGCTGCTTGAGCTGCGGAGTCAGGTTCATGAAGACGTCGTCGAACATCGTCTCGGGGCCGACGTTCGGCATCGCCTCGGCTTTGTTGACGGCCTCTTGGATGGCGGCCTTGGCGCTCTCGGTGCACTCTTGCTCGAACGCTTCGGTCCAGAGCTTCTTGTGCTTGAGATACTGCTGGAAGCGCGCGATCGGGTCCTTCTTCTTCCACTCATCGAACTCCGTCGCATCGCGGTAGCGCGCGGCGTCATCGGAGCTGCTGTGGGAAGCGATGCGGTAGGTAACGGTCTCGACGAGCGTCGGGCCCTCGCCCTTGCGAGCGCGATCGACGGCTTCCTTGCAGACGCGGTAGACCGCGAGGATGTCGTTGCCGTCGACGCGCACGCCCGGCATGCCATAGGCATCGGCCTTGATGGCCATCGACTCGCTCACGGTCTGCCTGGAACTCGGCACCGAAATCGCCCAACCGTTGTTCTCGCAGACGAAGACGACCGGGGCCTTGTAGACGGCGGCGAAGTTGAGGCCGGTGTGGAAGTCGTTGCTGCTCGTGCCGCCATCGCCGCAGAACGTCATGAACACGGTGTCGTCGCCGCGGATGCGCGCCGCCATGCCAGCACCCGCCGCGTGCGTCAGCTGCGTGCCGATCGGCGAACTGATCGAGACGAAGTTCGCCTGGCGGAAGCTGTAGTGCACGGGCATCTGGCGGCCCTTGCTGGTGTCGCCCGAATTGCCAAACCACTCGGCGATGACGAGGTCGAGCGGCACGTTCCGCAGCAGCAGGATGCCGGGCTGGCGATAGGCGGGAAACAGCCAGTCGCTGTCCTTCAGCGCGTACGCGGCGCCGAGGTGCGAAGCCTCTTGACCCGTGGACTGTAGGTAGAAGCCGATGCGGCCTTGGCGCTGCAGTGCGAGGCCGCGGTCATCGAGCGCGCGCGTCGCGACCATGAGGCGGTAGAGCTTCTGCAGCTCTTTTGCCGGCAGGTTGGGGTCCTTGCCCTTCTGGGCGTTGCCATCCTTGTCGAGGATCGAGAGCAGTTCGAGGCTCATGCGTGTCTATGTCTCCTGCGGTGCGGCTGTCGCGCGAGCGGCGTCGAGTTCGCGGCGCTGGCGCAACATGCCGGCGATGTAGAACTCGGCGGCTTTGTAGCTGGAACGAACGAGCGGCCCCGAGGCCACGTAGAGGAAGCCCTTCGTCTGCGCGCGGCGTTCGAGGGCCAGGAAGCGGGCGGGCGTCACGTGCTCCTTGACGGGCAGGTGCTTGAGCGTGGGGCGCAAGTACTGGCCAAACGTCACGACGTCGACGCCGTACTCGCGCAGGTCGTCCATGGCCTGTTCGACTTCGCGTTCGCTCTCGCCGAGGCCGAGCATGATCGACGACTTGGTGACGATGCCGGGAATGAGGCGCTTGGCGGTGCGAAGGGTCTCGAGCGAGCGCACGTAGCTACAGCGGTGGTCGCGCACGCGCGGGGTCAGGCGCAGCACGGTCTCGACGTTGTGCGCGTAGACGTCGGGTGCGGCGGCCAGCACCAGCGCGATCTGCTGCTCCGTCGTGTGGTGTTCGTTGGATAACCAGTCGCCGACGAGTGCCTCGACTAGCATGTCGGCATTGCGACGTTTGATGGCGCGGATGGTCTGCGCCACGTGCTCCGCGCCGCCGTCGGGCAGGTCGTCGCGGTCGACCATCGTCAGCACGACGTACTTGAGGCCCATCGCGACGCACGCCTCGGCGACCTTCTCGGGTTCGTCCTTGTCGATAGGGGTGCCGCGGCTGTGGGTCTTGACGGCGCAGAACCTACACCCGCGTGTGCAGGTGTCGCCGAGCACCATGAAGGTCGCCGTGCCAGACGCCCAGCACTCGCCCATGTTGGGACAGCGCGCTTCTTCGCAGACGGTGTGCAGGTTGCGGTCGCGCAGCACCTTCTCGAGGCGGGCCACGGTCGGTCCGCTCGGGATTGGCACCTTCAGCCAGGCAGGTTTTTCGCCGGGGGAGATGCGAGTGGGGTGGAGCAAGGACATTGGGGGCGGCGCCCGCGGTCGACGGGCGGAACAGTAGGGATGGGGGCGGTGCCACGCCAACTAGCCCGGATAATTCACGAGCAGATTGAAGTTCGAGAGGAGGACCAACGTACCTGGGGTTGCGAAGCCACCAAGGTGCCAAAGGCGCCTCCTCTC
>JBDSBS010000782.1:0-2891 GCA_039921435.1 Planctomycetota bacterium
CAATGGGTTGACTCGGCGGGCCTGGGCAAGGCGCGCCGCATCGACGACGCAGGCGGGCGCTACATCGAATTTTGCAAGAGCACCGTCGGCAGCGACCTGAGCCTGCGCGGCATGAAGCTGGTGGTCGATGCGGCACACGGCGCGGCGTACCACGTTGCGCCCGACGTATTTCACGAACTCGGCGCCGACGTCGTGCGCATCGGCTGTTCGCCCAACGGCACCAACATCAATGACGGGGTCGGCGCCACGGCGCCGGAGGCGCTGGTCAACGCGGTGGCCGAGCACCAGGCCGACTACGGTATCGCGCTCGATGGCGACGCCGACCGGCTGCAGCTCGTCGATGCCGACGGACGACTCTTCAACGGCGACGAACTGCTCTACGTGCTAGTGGCCGACCGTCTGCAGCGGGGGCTGGCGGTCCCCGGCGTCGTCGGCACGCTGATGACGAACATGGCCGTCGAGGTCGCATTGCGAGAGCGGGGCGTCGAGCTGGTCCGAGCCAAAGTCGGCGACCGCTACGTGCTCGAAGAGCTGAGCGCCCGGGGCTGGCAGGTCGGTGGGGAGGGGTCGGGGCACCTGCTGGTGCTGGACAAGCACACCACCGGCGACGGCATCGTCAGTGCCTTGCAGGTCTTGCAGGCGGTGCAGGCGTCGGGCGGTTCTCTGGCGCAGATGCTGGCCCCGGTGGCACTGTTTCCGCAGGTTCTGATCAATGTACGGGTGAGGGTGGGCAGCGACCACCGCACCAACGCGCGCCTGCTGGCTGCGCAGTCGAGTGTGGAGGAGGAACTGGCCAGCGATGGTCGCGTGCTGATCCGTGCCTCCGGCACCGAACCGGTACTGCGGGTGATGGTCGAGGCACGTGACGCAGACCAGGCGCAGCGCTGCGCCCAGCGCTTGGCGTCCGCTGCGCAGGGCTGACCACGGGCACGTGTGAGCCCCGCTGGGCTCGGACGCTTACTTCTTCGGCGGAATCAGCACGCGGTCGATCACGTGCACGACGCCGTTGGTGGCGTTCACGTCGGCCTGGACGACGACGGCGTCTTCGACGGTCACCGTCGTGCCAGCCTTGGCCACGGCCAGGTTGGCACCGTTGACGGTCTTGGCATTGCCGTTCTTCACGTCGGCGGCCGGCACCTTGCCGGGCAGCACGTGGTACGTCAGCACCGACATGAGCAGTTGCTTGTCGGCACCCAGTTCGGCCATCGTCTTGGCGGGCACGGCCTTGAAGGCCTCGTCGGTCGGCGCGAAGACGGTGAAAGGTCCCACGCCTTTCAGCGTGTCAGTCAGGCCCGCCTGGGCGATCAGGCGGTTCAAGGTCGACAACTGCGGCGTGCGTGCGGCGGTGTCGGCGATCGTCGTTGGTGTCTGCATCGGGCTCAACGCGCATCCCAGCAGCGTTGCGGCCAGGAGTGCGGAAGCGCCGAGGCGCAGGCAGGTGCTGTTCATGTAGGTTTCCCAGAGTTTCCGCGCCACCGCGGTCTGGTCGAGAAGCTTACGGGTCGAACATGACGGAAACGTGACGGCGCCAAGTCAAACGCGGAGCCATGGCTGGCCTGGCAGCAGTGTCACGGATCCGTCATCAGCGCTGGCTACAGTGCTTCATCGAGCTTGGAAAGCTCCTACCTTTTCATTCCACTCCGACGGAAGGTGACCATGACCATTTCGATGATTCGCAAGGCCGCGCTCGGCGCAGTCCTGATCTGGGGCGGCGTCGCCGTGGCGCAAGACGTGACCGGGGCTGGCGCCACCTTTCCGGCACCGCTGTACGCCAAGTGGGCGGATGCCTACAACAAGGCGACCGGGGCCCGCATCAACTACCAATCGGTCGGCTCGGGCGCCGGCTTGCGCCAGATCCGCGGCAAGACCGTCGACTTCGGTGCGTCCGACATGCCGCTGTCCGATGCCGAACTGAGCAAGGACGGTCTGATCCAGTTTCCAACCGTCATCGGGGGTGTCGTCCCCGTGGTGAATGTGCGCGGCATCGCGCCCGGCCAGCTGCGCTTGACGGGGCAACTGCTGGGCGACATCTTTCTCGGCAAGATTGCCAAGTGGAATGACCCGGCGTTGGTGGCGATCAACCCGGGCGTTGCACTGCCTGACACGGCGATCGCGCCGGTCCGGCGTGCCGACGGTTCCGGGACCACCTTCATCTTCACCAACTACCTCTCGAAAGTGAACGCCGATTGGAAGAGCAAGGTCGGCGAGGGCACTGCCGTGAACTGGCCTGCGGGCGCGGGCGGCAAGGGCAACGAAGGCGTCGCGGCTTTCGTGCAGCGCCTGCCGAACTCGATCGGCTATGTCGAGTATTCGTATGCCAAGAGCAACAAGATGAGCCATGTGCTGATGCGAAACCAGGCGGGCACCTTCGTGGCCCCTGACGATGACAGCTTCAAAGCCGCTGCAGCGGGCGCCGACTGGACAAAGACTTTCTACCAGATCCTGACCGAGCAGCCGGGCGCTGCGAGCTGGCCGATCACCGGTGCGACCTTCATCATGATGCACAAGGTGCAAGACAAGCCGATCCAGGCCACCAACACGCTCAAATTCTTCGACTGGGCCTTCAACAACGGCGACAAGATGTCCACCGACCTCGAGTACGTCCCGTTGCCAGAAAACGTCGAAGCGCTGGTTCGACGCGAGTGGGCCAAAGCGACGGACGCCGCGGGCAAGCCGATCGCGTTCAAGTAGAGCTTCGGGAACCGTCTCGGCTGCTGTCGTCATCCTGAACGGAGTCCATTTCTTGGCCGCTACACTGCCCGCGACTCCGCTTCAAGCAAAACAGTCGATGAGCGACGAGAGTGCCTTTGGCAGCGGTCAGCCAACGCGCGTGCGGCGCGTGCCGTGGGCCGACGCGGCCTTCTCGTTGGCTGTACACGGCGCTGCGTGGC
>JBDSBS010000783.1:0-4253 GCA_039921435.1 Planctomycetota bacterium
GCCGACCGTTCGCTTGTTGATGATCAGATCGGCCTTGCTCAAGTAAGCGACCTCGACGTCGCCATACGTCGACCGTGAGCGTCGGTCCCAGCAGGGAGCGAACTGCAGTCCATCGACGGCCGTGAGCACATCGACGCGGTTGGGAACCATGCCCATCTGGTAGACGATGCCCGGCTTCTCGAAGTCCAGTGCACTGACGCCGTGTTCGGTCAGCGGTGCGCCGAAGCTTGCCAGCGCCTGCACGACGCGAGGCGCATTGTCCTTGGTGGGCTCCACCCAGACGTCGAGGTCCTTCGTGAATCGCGGACGCGAGTGGAAGGTGACCGCATAGGCGCCGACGACGACGAATCGAACGTCATGGGCGACGAATGCTGCCAACAGATCTCTGAAGTCGCGGTTCACCATCGAGCTGTCCCTTCACTGCCAGAGCATCGAGCACCATGTTCCAGAGCATTTCAACGCGCTGCTTGCCTGGGATGGCGCGCCAGAACTCGTCGTCGAACGCGTGTTCGTCCTCCCCCATGCGCGACAGTCGTCCAGTCACCCGGCGGCCGGTGGGATTGGTTGGTTGGGTCACGGCAAGATGATAGCAGGCGTGCCGGGTGGAACGTAGGGAAGGTCGTCGAGCTACCGACGCATTGGCATCGGTTGCGCCGCCTTCTCCTTCTCGCTGCGGCAGTCATCCCAGACCACTTCGAGCGTTGGCAGACGAAGACGCTCGGACAGCTTGAAGCGCTGGCGCAACGTCGCATCGGCTGCGGCCAAGGACTCGGTTGCACGCTTCTCGGCACCGCGAGCGAACGCATCGAACTCCGCTACGTCGCGCCCAGGAAAGCGGGACCAGAAGCGCGCGGCCCACGCCACGGGGTCGTTCTCGCCCGCGAGGGCGGCGAGCCAGCGCAGCCGGGCTCGATCCGTGCTCGCCTGGTCGACGACGCAGACCGTGCCTGCGGTGGGTTGGAACGTCGGTGCGACGATGCTGTACTTGTCGCGTTCCCAGGCATAGAACGGCATGTCGGGGAAGCCGTCGAGGTTCTTCGGCGCGCCAGGGTCCACCTTCATCTCCGTGGCACCCTGGTTGCGGTTGCCGACCCGCACTCGCAGCACCGGCTGCATCTGCGTGCGCAGTTCGATCGCGAACGCGCCGTGGCCGCGCAGCGCCAGCGAGCCGCCGAGGACCTCCCAACCAGGATCCGTCGCGGCGTCGAGCCGGTGAAACAGTGCAAACAGCTCGCGGCCGTTCTCGGTTGCCGCACGCGTCTGTAGTGCGATCCACGGGATGCGTGTGCGACCATCTGGCTCGAAGCGCAGCAGCGACATCGGGATCGTGATGTCGTTCTGCATTGCCGCGTGCAGCAAGTGCAAGAGGGCACCTTTGTGCGCTTCGCTCTGCCCCTTCTGCATCGATTCGAGGGCGGTGCACAGGCCGGCGTTCGCTGTGCGAGCTGTTTCCGGTGTCAGCCTGTATGCGGCCCAGGCGATCTCGGCCGGATTTCTCGACGCGAGGTTCGGTGCCTCGAACGGACACAGTTGCAGTGACTTGGTCCGACGCGGGAGCCTGAGGTCGATGGGCGTCTGGCCCGCTGCGGGGGCCAGCCAGAGGCTGCCCAGCACCAAGTGCAGCACCGAGGGCAGCAGCAAGTGCGGCAGCAAGAACACTTGCCAGCCGACACCACAGCCCAGTCGCGCAGGGAGGATGTGATGCATAGGAAGTCCGAACGTTTGGAACCGTCGCCGATGTTACCGGGCCGCATCGCCGCTCGGCACCAGCAGCTCCAACACAGCCAAAGGCCCAACAAGGTTGCCGCGCATCTGGGACCAGGGAGGCCACGGCCTACACTCGCCGACCCCGTGAACGCGCACCCCGAACCTGAACCCGATCGGACCACCGCCATCACGACGGCCCTCGAGCGCTGGTTTGGCTTCTCCACGCTGCGCCCACAACAGCGCGAAGCGATCGACGCCGCGCTCGACGGCCGCGACGCGCTCGTCGTGCTGCCGACCGGTGGCGGCAAGTCGCTGTGCTTCCAACTGCCACCCTTGCTGCTCGATCGGCTCACGGTCGTCGTGTCGCCTCTCATTGCCCTGATGCAGGACCAGGTCGATGGGCTGCGGTTGCTCGGCTACCCAGCGGCCGCGGCGCACTCCAACCTCGATGCGAACGCGCGCGGCGAACTGCGGCAGCTGGCGGCCTCCGGCGAGCTGAGACTGCTGTTCGTCGCTCCCGAGCGATTGTTGCAAGACGACCTGCTGCGCTGGTTGCAGACGCGGGACGTAGCAGCGTTCGCGATCGACGAGGCGCATTGCATCAGCCAATGGGGGCACGACTTTCGGCCCGAGTACCGACGGCTCGCCGAACTGCGCGAACGATTTCCGGGCGTGCCGTTCCACGCCTACACGGCGACGGCGACGCCGCGTGTGCGGCAGGACATCGTTGACCAACTGCGACTGAAGGATCCCGCCCTACTGGTCGGCACATTCGATCGGCCCGAGCTCACGTATCGCGTGCTGCCGAGGCAGAACCTCGGGCGGCAGGTCGCCGAGGCGATTGGCCGGCATGCTGACGCGGCGGCGATCGTCTACTGCATCGCGCGCAAGGACACCGAGGCGCTAGCCACGGAGTTGCGTTCGGTCGGCATCGGTGCCGCTGCCTACCACGCTGGCTTGCCGGCCGGCGAACGCACGCGCATCAGCAGCGACTTCCGCGCCGAACGGTTGCCCGTCGTCGTCGCGACGGTCGCGTTTGGCATGGGCATCGACCGCAGCGACGTGCGGCTCGTCGTGCACGCGGCGATGCCGAAGAGCGTCGAACACTACCAGCAGGAGACCGGTCGCGCCGGTCGCGATGGCCTGCCGGCCGAGTGTCTGTTGCTCTACTCGGCGGCCGATGCGGCGAAGTGGCGCCGCCTCATGGAACGTAGCGGCCAGGAGCTCGGCTCCGATTCGAGAGCACTAGCGGCCCAGCTCGAGCTGCTGCAGCACATGCGGCGCTACGCCGGTCGAGCTCGCTGCCGGCACCGCTCGCTGAGCGAGTACTTCGGGCAGTCGTACGGAGCGCCTTCCTGCGGCGCCTGCGATGTCTGCCTCGACGAACTCGAACAAGTGCCCGGCGGCCACGTGCTGGCGCAGAAGATCCTGTCGGCCGTGGCGCGCACGGGTCAGCGTTTTGGCGCCAACTACGTGATCGACGTGTTGCGCGGGAGCCGCGGCGAGAAGGTGCTCTCGCGCGGGCACGACAGCCTGCCGACGTTCGGGGTCTGCGCAGACGTGCCGGCCATGCGACTGGGCAACTACATCGACCAGCTCGTCGACGCCGACCTGCTCGCGCGCAGCGAAGGCGAGTATCCCGTTCTGACGCTCGGCGAGGCCGCCGGCGAGGTGCTGCGCGACACGCAGCAGGCCGTGTTGCGCGCGCCGAAGCAAGGCCTCGAAGCGCGACCGCGCCGCAGCCGCGATGGTTCCCGCGGCCGCGAGTCGTCGTCGGTCGAGTTGGAACCCGCCGAACGCATGCTGTTCGACGTGTTGCGCACCTTGCGGCGTTCGATCGCAAGCAAGCTCGGTGTGCCTCCGTACGTCGTCTTCTCCGACGTCACTCTCGAGGAACTGGCGCACGTGCGACCGTCGACGAAGGCCGCGTTCTTCGGCGTGCGCGGCGTCGGACAGAAGAAGCTCGAGTCGTTCGGTGAGCGTTTCCTGGGCGTGATTGCCGGGCACTGCGAGCAGGAAGGGCTGGAGCTCGACGCTGGCTCCGGCACGCGGCCGCGCGGCCGCCAGGTGGTCGAGCGCGAGCAGGCGTCATCGGCAATGTCGTCTGCCAAGACGCGTCGGGGTGCTGGCCGCGACGCGGCGGCCGAACTGTTCGGGCGAGGTGCTTCGATCGACGAAGCGGCGGCGCAATTGGGTCGTGCCGCCAGCACGGTGGTTCAGTACCTCGCCGAGTGGATCCGTCAGGAGCGGCCAGCCAGCATCGAAGCGTGGGTCGCGCTCGATGTGCAGGCCAAGGTGGCTGCGGCGCTGCACCACAGTGAGGATGGCCGCATGAAACCGGTGTTCGATGCGCTCGTCGGTGTGGTGTCCTACGACACGATCCGCATCGTCGCGGCGCATCGTGAGGGCATAGCCAACGAGCACGGCGCGCAGTGAGGCCGGAAAGCAGCGCGGCCGCAACAACCCGAAGCGGCAGCCGCCGCCCCGAGAGCTAGCCGATGCCCATGGTGCCGCCGATCAGCGTGGTTTGTCGGCGGAGCCCGCTG
>JBDSBS010000784.1:0-4727 GCA_039921435.1 Planctomycetota bacterium
AAGTCGATGGCAAGGTTCGTCTCCAAGTTCCCCGAGGAGCGCCGCAAGAACGCCGAGCGGCAACGGCGCTGGCGTGAGCGCCAACGTCGGCGGCGCAGCGAGGCGAAGACGACACCGGCACCCGTAACGTACCAGCAAGCGCCCCTCACCTCCCCGCCGCCACGGAAACTGATGGTTCTGGCCAAGTGGCCGAGACCCGACAAGGCTCCACCAGCGAGCGCACGATACCTCCCACTCGATCGACGTAGCTCCGGCTACCGATGCACCTTCTGCGGTGACTACAGGTGCTACCGAGCCTCTCGGCGAGAGGTCTGGCCAGGACCGAGTCGATGGAGATCGTGACCGCCGGAATCAGGCGGATTCAGGCAGCCGCCGACACCACACGCGTGAAACGCGTCGAACGCGTCCGGAGGCCTCGCGTCGGCGCCCGCCGCCGGCGAAAGAATGGCTATGCCGAAGCGCATGTCGAAGGCGAGGGACGCGGCCGAGCTGGATGCGGACTTGTCGCCGTCGTTTCGCGCCGTGGTGCTCAAGCTGCGTGCGTTCGTACGGCGGCACTCACCGAAGCTCACCGCGCAGATCAAGTGGGGCGGCATCTGCTGGGTCGGGCAGCGCATCGTGTGCTACTGCCACGCTCACGCTGAGCACGTCGACTTCGGCTTCTTCCAGGGGCGTGGGGCTCGACGACCCGCAGCGCCTGCTCGAAGGCAAGGGCAAGTTCGTGCGCCATGCGAAGGCGCGCAACGCCGCCGATTTGCCGGAGTGGGCGCTTGCGCCGATGCTGCGTCAGGCGTTGGCGCTCGGCTTCTGCCCTGTGCACACACCGGTTTCCCGCTGCGACCTGCTGAGCGGTCAGACTCGAGATTCGACTCGCGCTATGAGCCAGCTCGCTGGCGTTTCAGCAGGGCGATGGGTCTCGTCGTCGTCGGCTGGGTTGGCCGCCTGGGCTCCACGGAACACGCAGGATGCTCCTACGCCGATACCCGTTCGCACTCTGGTCTACCGCCTGGGTGCGGAGCAGATCGAGGTGATCGCGGTCGTGCACCTGCGTCGGCGACCTGATTACTGGCAGCGTAGGAGTTGACGGCCGGGTCATCTGGCGGTGACGAGCTTGGCTCTCCTCGGGCACGAAAGCGTCGTTTCAACCGGGCGGTCGTCACTTCGTGAGCGTGATGCGGATCGAGGCGCCGGCGGCGACCTTCGCGCGGGTCTCCCCAGCCCACCCATCTTCGCTGCGGAACACGAGCCGTATCGATCCCTCGGGCAAGATCGTGGGCAACCCCTCATCGTGGCCTGGCATCTGCACGAAGTCGCGCAGGACCTCGCGACCGCCGTCGTGCTCGACGACCAACGTACCCCTTGGCCCACACGCTGCATCGCAGGAGAAGCGCAGTTCGCATCGCTGCCCGGGCTGGACTCGAAGCTCGGCGCGCACCACTGTGCCACCGATGACGGTGAACATGCCGGCGCCGACGAACGGCGTAGCACCACCACGCCGTACGGACACGCGGTAGTCACCGGGAGGCAGCGCGTCCCACTTTGCCTGCTGGGCCTCGATTTGCCGGCTGTCGAAGTACTCTCCGTCCCGAAACAGGTTGGCAACACCGCGTGCGACGTCACCACCCGAGACGTGCAGCACCGCGCCGCCGAGCGTTGGCAGACAGATGTCGCCCAGATTCACGGTCTCGTGCGCATGCAGTTCGTGCTCGCCAAGGCAAGCGATCGTCAGCTGCTGGCGCAACACGGCGACGCGAACTGGCCCCGGCGCGCGCGCACCCGAGGTGAAGGCCCCGGTCTGTTCGACATCGACGGAATGCCCGTAACCGCCATCGACCGGAGTCAGCGTCACCCGCACTTGGGTAGCGGGTGTGCCGTTTGCCTCCAACAACCGACCCCGCACGGCCGCGGTGCGAACCACGCCCGGCGCGATCTCCAGGACCAGTTCCGTCTCGGGCGCCACGTCGTTTCGGCTGACGCGCAGCGCGCCCTGGCTCTCGTGCACGATCTCGGCGGTGACAGAATACAAACCGTGTTGCTGCAGGGGTCCGAGGGCAAAGCGGCCACCGGCATCGGTGTGACTGGTGACGCTGTCGCGCCCACCCGCCGCGTTCGCGCAACAGACGTAGGCTCCCACGGCCGGCTTGCCGTCGATGCCGAGCACGACGCCGGTGATCGCGGGACGCATCGAGAGCATCGGCCGCCATGAGTAGAGACCGCCCGATTCGACGACGAGTCCGGTCCTGCACGAACCGACGTCCTGCTTCCACGCCTCCAGCTCCAGTGGGCCTACTGGCAGGCTGCCGAGTTCGAAGCGTCCAGCCGGATCCGTCGTCGCACTCGACGAACGCAGTTCGGAACCAGGGCCGTGGCAGACGATCGCGTGCGCGACCGGCGCGCCAGTGCTGTCGGTTACGACCCCGCGAACCGTCGCGGCGGCCTCTAGACGAACCAGCAATCGAGAGGTCCCACTCGGCAGCAGTTCCTGCGTGCCCTGCCACGGTGCGAAGCCTCGCGCCCGCACCTGCACGGGAAGCGAACCCGTCGGCATGCACAACATCTCGACCCGGCCCTGGTGGTCGGTATTGACTCGCCGGGCCGGGGGCGTCGCCCGGGTCATCGTCTGGTCGAGCAACGTTGGCGCCTCGGGTCCGGCCAGCACGAGCGCACGTGGAACCGGAGCACCCGTTCGATCGTGCACTTCGACCAACAACGCACTGCCCTCGGCGGCGAGGCGCAACGTCACGTCGATGCCTCCCGACGGCGCATTGCCCGAGCACGGGTAGATCGTCGGCGAAGGTCCGTAACCGACCTTGCATGCCGACAAGCACTGTCGCACGGTCAAGCGCGTCTCGAATCGGCCGCGGGAATCGGTCCGCATCGTGAAGCTGCCGTATTGTCCGTGCGGCGCTGTCGAGCGGCGATCCGGGGACGAGTAGTCGATCTTGGACGAGACCCAGACGTCGGCGTCCGCCACGGGACCATCGTGTGCGTCGACGACGAAGCCACGCACGGTGCCCCACGATTCCAGCTCGAGTTCGACGGTTGTCTTCTGCTGCACTTCGACCTTGACCGGTTGGCGATGGCCGGTGCTGGCGAACAGCGTCACCGCGCCAGCGGGAATGCCTTCGAGAACACAGACGCCGAGCGCATCGGTCACCGCCCGGAAGGGCCGGATCTGGGCGAGCTGCACGTCCAGACAAACTGCCTCGATCGCCTGCCGCGCGGCGGGTGCGCCGTCGCCCTGCCAGCGTGCCGTCACCTCGATGCTCCCGGTGCGCGGTGCGGTGTCGGCCGGGCTTGTGTCGTCCGACGCGACTTGACGGATCGGTGGCTCTGCCGGCGCTACGACGAGGCCTTCGCGGTTGGCGCTAACGTGAACCGGCGAGGCGCCTGGTCCCGGCGAGGTGGCCAGCGGGGAATCGCCTGGACCCCTGCCAAACCACACGCCGAGAGCCAGCAAGGATGCGCCGATCACGCCGGCGACGAAGAGCTTCTTGTTCAAGATTCTTCCTCCGATCACGGCTTCGGTCCAATGGGTGGCCGCTGCTCGAGCCAACGCGGGCCGGACCATCGGCGCACTTGCATGAGCGAGCACGGCTGCGCGCAGCGCCGGTGACACGCTCGCCACGACCACGGCACCGGCGACGAACCCGCGCGGCAATCGCTTGCGCAGCATGTCCAGACCGCGGGTGATCTGCGCCCGCACGGTGCCCGCCGGCCGATCGAGAGCACCCGCGATCTCGTTGGCACGCAGCCCGTGTTCGAGATGCAGCACCAGCACGGCACGATACGGTTCGGCTACACCGTCGCGCGCGCGAGCAACCGCCGCGCGAAAGTCCTCCAGCTCTGCCACTGCCGCCGGGTCGGCCTCGGCGCTCGGTGCACCGGGCCCCGCCTGGCGCTGCGCGCGCCGCCGCTCGGCGCGCACGAGGTTGGTCAGGATGCCGCACAGCCACGGCATCACCGCGCGTTCGGTGTCGAATTCCGCTCGGCGCTCCAGCGCGACCACAAACGTGCTCTGCACCAGGTCCTCGGCCTCCTGGTGGCTGCGGGCAAGATAGGCGGCGATCTTCAGCAGCTCGGACGCAGTCGCGTCGAACACCACACCGAGCGCCCGCGGATCACCGGTGCGCAGGAAGCGGCGGAAGTGTCGGTCGATGCGGGAGAACCTGAACATGAATCATCGATCCTTGCCGGCGCGGCTCCACGTGCTGCAAGAAATGTTCGGGACGAACGTGACGCTCGGAGCAGGGTGCCCCGCAGGCTCGCATGCATGCGGCCGTTCATGAACGGTACCCCATCGTGTGTCGGTGACTCTCGGGCTGCCGGCTGGGCGCCCGGTGGCTTTCCTCGAGAGAGTTCTTGACTGATCGGTCCACATTGCGACACCGAGGCCGCGACCCCGTTTTACGCCGAGCACGGCGGCCCGGTGCTCGTGGTCGAGCTCGACGTCACCCAGAAGGGCCGCGCCGAATCGCGCGCCAAAGAACTCACGGACACAAACCTGCTGATCCACGACGCGGGGCTGTTCACCGGCGCCGGCGCCCTCGACGTGCACACCGTCGTGCTCTGGCTTGTCGCCTTGCCGCCAGCCCATCACGCACGGCTCGTGCCTGAAGTGCCAGTAGACGCGCCCGAACACCGGCGTCGGCTTCACCCAAATGATCTGCTGGTGGTCGAGGATGCCGAGGTCGCGCCAGATGCGCTGGATGTCGCCGCAGCGCTTG
>JBDSBS010000785.1:0-9155 GCA_039921435.1 Planctomycetota bacterium
TTCAACCTGATGCTCCGCGGCCTCGCCAAGGCAGGGCCGTTTCCCCACGTCAGGTATGTCGACCTGCGTGCCCAGTTGTCCAATGGGCCCGACTACAAGAACTCGTGGGCCAACGAACTTCACCCGACCCGCCAAGGCTTTGCCCGGGTCGCCGACAAATTCGCAGTTGTCATCGAGGAATGATCATGGAAGACAAGATTGTCGTCACCCACGGCGGCGCGTTGCGCACCAAGTACGGAACCAAGGGTTTCGCCGCGATCCGCACAGCGCTGTCCGCACTCGTGAAGGCCGACAAGGGGCGTGGCTTCGAGACGGCCGTCGTCTACCTCGATGACGGCACCGCGATGAAGAAGCTGAAGGCTCCGCCCGTGACGAATGCGAAGTCACCGCGCGCGTTCAAGGCTGCGATCGACGGCGTCTTCAAGACACTGCACCCTGACTACTTGATGATCCTCGGGGCGGACGACGTGGTGCCGCACCAGGACCTACGAAACACGGCGGCCGAGGACGGTGATCCGTTCGCCTATGGCGACCTGCCCTACGCTTGCGACAAGCCCTATTCGCGCGATCCCGCCATGTTCGTCGGACCGACTCGCGTCGTCGCCCGCCTACCTGACTTGACGAGCGCCAAGGAGCCCTCGCATCTGCTCGCACTCCTGAAGACTGCAGCCCGGTGGAAGCAGCGCACGCCCGCCGACTACACCGGCTACTTCGGCCTGTCGGCCGCCGTCTGGAGAGGCTCGACCGAGCTCAGCTTGGATGAGGTCCTCGGCAGCCACGCAGCTCTGAGGCTCTCGCCATCGCAAGGCCCTTCGCATCCGGACTCCGTGCTGCAGACTCTCACACACTTCATCAACTGCCACGGAGCACCAGCAGCGCCTGAGTTCTACGGCCAAAAGGGCAACAAGTATCCGATCGCACTCACAACCAAGGGCATCCGCAAGTCGATCCGCGAGGGAACGATCGCGGCGGTCGAGTGCTGCTACGGCGCCGAACTCTACGACGCGGCGACTCTCGGGCTCGACGTCCCGATCTGCCAAGAGTACTTGGCGCGAGGCGCCTATGGCTTCCTCGGCAGCACCACGATCGCCTATGGGCCGCCGGACACGAACGGCGCCGCGGACCTGCTGTGCCAGTTCTTCCTTCTGAATGTGCTCGGCGGGGCATCGGTTGGACGCGCCGCACTGATGGCTAGGCAGCAGTACGTCGAGCGCGTCGCCCAGATGGACCCAATCGATCTCAAGACGCTGGCGCAATTCTGTGTTTACGGTGATCCCAGCGTGCACCCCGTCAAGCTGTCCGACCCTCCGGGTGTTCCCAAGAGCACGGATCCTGCGATCGCACAACGCATGTTTCGCAGCGAGCGCCGCCAGAAGCTGCGAGAGAAGGGCGAGTTCCTGCAGATGTCGAAGCCGACTGCGTCGCGCACAACTACCGCGGGCCGCGTCTCGCCCAAGACACGGCAGTCGTTGGCCGCCATCGCGCGAGAAGCCCGATTGTCGTCGAAGGTGCAGTTCCACAGGTTCGCAGTCTCCGGCGCCCCCAAGGCCAAGGGCTCCATCGCGAAGCTGGCCACGCAGCCCATGCGCTACCACATGGCCATCGGTCGCCCGCGCGCGGACCGGAGCCCTTTCTCCCTGGTCTGCATCATGGCCAAGGAAGCCAACGGCAAGGTCATGGGATACCGCGTTTACCAACGGCGGTGAACCGTGGCGCCGACCCAGCCCGAACGTGTGGAGAAGCTGCGAGGCATGGTGGTTCGCGGCAGCTTCGCGATGGGCAGCAAGAGTGAGCGGCTCGCGGTGTTTCTCGAGACCGATCGCGGCCGCTTCCTGCTGCGCCGGAAAGGGGCGCCGGCAATCGGCGATACGGAAGTCGAACGTTGCCTCGGCAAGAAGGTAGAGTGCGACGGCTTTGTCGTCGGCAGCACCCTCCTGGCCGAACGAATCGACCCAGTGGAGTAGTGCACGGTGAGTAGTGAGCGGCGAACAATGAGCGGCGCGCAAGTGAGCGGTCGCGGAGAAACGCACATGACACAGCGGAAGAAGCAGAAGAAGCGGCCGCCGAACACGGCCAAGGTCAGCGCGCGCAGCACACCACGGCGATCGCCGAGCAGCGGCTGGGACAAGAGCCTCCGCGGGGTGTTCGAAGATCGCTCAGCCCCCGCAGCCGTCCGAGTCGCGGCGCTCGACGCACTGACCGAGGGTCTCCAATCCTTGGACGAGCGAGCCCGGGCGGGGCTGCTCACCTGGGCGAACCGGCTGCTGCAGAATCGTTTGTTCCAAGACTGGCGGATCCGCTTCCGACTGGAAGTCCTGGTCTCGGCTGCACACGCATCGGGCAATCCTTCCTACCAGGCGAAGTGGTCGATGCCCCAGCATTGGAAGGACCTGTCGCAGCCAGCACTCGCCAAATTGGGATGGCCCAAGAAGGACGTCGACGCGGTTGTCGACGCCAACCTTGCGACCGACTTGGACTGGGTCGCGGCGAAGTGGTGGGGACGGCCGTACGCCCTTCTTTGGCCAAACGCATACGCGCGCGTGCACGCCGTCCGCGCGTTGAAGGCGGAGATGGTGAAGGCGTTCGTCGTCGCAGGCATCACCGAGCCAGCATTGCACGAGCCACACTTCGACGACTTGTTCACGTACGATCGAATCGAGCGCTCGTACACGGCCTTCGCGGAATGGTCGGAGCGCGCGAGCAAAGCGGTCGCCAAGGGTTCACGCGACCTTCTCGATCTGCTGGGGCTGGTCCACCACGCGATCCAGGACTTCTACTGCCACACAAACTGGGTGGAGATCTGCCTTCGCATGGAGTGCACACCAGCGCCGACCTGGGAGCAGGTCGCAGCCGACCCGGTGCGATTCACCGCTCTGCGCACGGAGTTCGCGAGGTCGAACAGCGAGACGATCGAGGAGCCATCTTCGTCCAAGACCAACCCGCGCTCGCTGGGTGGGCTGCAGTCCGGCGCCTGGACACTCGAGCACTTCGGCAAGAAGCGGCCATGGCGTCACCGCCACCCCGAGGATGGCGAACCTGCCTACAAGCCTGCGCTCGAGGTCGCTGTTGCGGCCACCAAGGCGTGGACCGCGCGACTCGCCCCTTGACCGTCCGGGCCGTCGCGCGTTGCGCCGTTCAACAGGGGTCGCCGCGACCCGGCGATCTGCTCGGCCCGCGTGGCGTGCTCGACGACGAAGAGCACGGAAGGCCTGCGTGTTGACACTGCCCCGCAGTTGCCCGTTGGATCCGTCGTACTCATGGGTACTGCGCTCGGGCTGCCGCCGTTGATCGTGACGGCGCACTGGTGAACCTCGTCATAGGCACTCCGGTAGTTCGTTGTTCCTGGCGTGCCGGACGACGGACTCTGCCGCAAGAACAAGCCGACCTGTGATGGATGTGTGGCGGCTCATATGTTCGTAGTCCGTGCTTGCATGGCGTCGCTCGCCTCGCGTTCGGCATCATCGAGGTCAGTCCGATCGTCGTCGTCGAAGACGAAGTCGATCACGGCGACCTGCAGAAGCGAGCTCGGAACCGGCGCGAACTCGACTCATTGGCTTGCCCGGTCGTTGCCCGTCGGAGAACCTCATGAACACCCCGATGCGTTCGTGCCTCACGATCCTGCTGCCGTGGTCGTTCGTATTCGGCCAGTGCAACCTGCAGTGGAGTCCCGCATCGCTCGGCAACGGCATGCATGGCGCCGTGCACGAGATCGCACAGCTCCCGTCCGGGGACATTCTCGCCGGTGGCGACTCGTCGGCGCTGTTGCCCGCCTATGGCTACCAAGTGTGGCGCTGGCATAACGGCGCGTGGTCCGTGTTTGCAAACGTGCCTGCCCCGGTCCTCTCCCTAAGACACTCTCGCTAAGACATTCTCGCTACGACATCGCAGAACGCAACGGACGCAGCGTCGGGCGACCAGAGGCCGGGTCGCGCGCGACCTCGTAGCGAGGCACCGACGTGTCAATCTCGCGCGACCACACCTCGATGCCGCCCGTCATCGACCGCACGTTCGTGAAGCCGTGGCCGGCGAGGTAGGACGCCGCGTCGAGGCTGCGCTGGCCGGTGTGGCAGTAGAGCACGATGGGCGTCTCCTTGGGCCACTGCATGATCTGCTGCGCCAAGGCCTCGTCGACCAAGGTGGCGCCGGTCAGGTGCGCGATCGCCCATTCGTCCGGCGTGCGCACGTCGAGCAACTTCGGCGGAGCCTGGCCGCGCAGCGCAGAAGCAACGTCCGCGGGCTTCACCTGGATGCGAGCGTCGGTCTCGTGCGCCGTGCGAATGAAGGCGACCACTTCGTCCACGTCCGTGATCGCGTGGCGCCGCACGACGTCTTCGAGCACGTCCTCGGGCTGGTAGCCGCAACTGTTGCAGCCGCCGATGTGGTAGCGGCTGAACAGGGCGCGCTGCGCACTGGGGACCGCCTGCAGGACTTCCTGCATGGTGCTTCGCTTCGTGATCGTCGGGGTCGCGGATTCCATGGGTCTATCCGTACCCCCCTTTGGGCGCAGTGCAAGGGGCAGCCGAGTCTCACGAGCAGAGCTTCTGGGCGCGACCCGCTGGCGAACGCCATTCTCGCGCAACGACCACGTCCGCGGCACCATGCACCGACGGACGACCTCGCCAAGCAGATCGCCGACCTGCTGCTCGCCGGCGAGAGGATCGAAGCGATCCAATTGCTGCGCGAAGAAACCGGCATGGGCCTCGCCGAAGCGAGGGACGCGGTGTAAGCCGCCCAACGCGGCGCTGCGCGCCCGCTCCCGGCTGCACCAGCGGGCTGCCGCACCAGCGGCGGCGACGCCCGAACTACCCGCCGACGTGCGCCAGGCCGCGCAGGCCGGGGATCGCATACTCGCCATCAAGTTGCTCCGCCAGCACCGCGGACTTGACTTGAGGCAGGCGAAGGACGAGATCGACTGCGCGTTCCCGTGCCCACGGGCGCCAAACGCGGCTGCCTCTTGCCAAGCCGCCACGACCAGAGCACACGTGCTTCCACATCATCGCTTGGCCCGAGGCCTGACGCGCGTGCTGCGGACACCGGACACAACGGGCCATCGCTCAAACGATCCGGCCTTCGGTCAGGACACCGCCAGCACTGCCTGCGCTGCCTCGATGACCGCCGCACGCGCTTCGTCCCATTGCTCGCGTTCCAGCCCGACAGCGGCGAGGTCGTCGGCGAGGAACTGCGAATCCGCCTCGAGCTTGCCTGCACCGTTGCCGCTGTCCGTGGCGCAGTAGTCGGCGAGCCGAACGACGGCGACCGCGTGCCGGTGGGCCACCGGGCACGTCTTGAAGTGGTGCTGCGTGATGACGGAGCGGATCATGGGCTTCAGATTCCACTTCTCGGCCACGAGCCCCCCAGCTTCTTGGTGATCGATGCCCAGCAGTCGCTCTTCGACGATGTGCACGGGCTCAGTGCACTTGGTCATGTCCTTGCCCATGCTGGTCAGGAACGGCGCCAGCAGCAACTTGCCGAGATCGTGCAGCAGCCCCGCCACGAACATCTCCTCGGCATCGTCGGGCGATGACGGCAACCGCTGCGTCAGCAGCTTCGCACCGGTCGCGACGGCCATCGCATGCCGCCACAGCGACTTCGGGTCCTTGCCGTAGCAACTGAACCGGGGGCCGAAGAACTTGTTCAGCGAGGAGCCGAGCAGCATGCCGCGCAGACCCTTGAGCCCGAGGCCGATGATGGCCTCGCGAACGGTCTCCCGCTTGTGGGCAAATCCATAGATCGGCGAGTTGGCCACCCGCAGCATGCTGGCGACCAGGCCCGGATCCTGCGACAACAGCTTGTCGAAGTCGCCCGGACCGGCCTCCGGGTCGTCGAGCATCTTCAGGGCCTGGGCGACGACGTCAGGCAAGGACGGTATGAGACCAGGATTTGCCCGGATCTGCTGATTGGCTGTGACTGCTGGCATGGAAGGTGCGCGTCGATCTCGCCGCGCGTCGGACCCGTCTGGCTCGCGATTCTCCATCGAGTTCCACGGCGCAACCCTTGAGCTCTTCGCGCGAAACCCATGCGTTGGGCGCCACGATGCCGTCAGTACGCGTAGTCCGTGAAGAACGTCCAGTACATCGACGCGTAGCCTTCGACCGTCTCGCCGCGGCTGCGCCGAACCGCCGGCCCCAGCACCTTCTGCACCTCGGGCGTCTTCTCGTCTTCCTGCAACTGCTGCAGGGCCTTCGTGCTCGCGGACGTGCGCTGACTGCCGAGCACCCAGACCGCGAGGCCGCGCGTGTTCTGGTTCTTGCTGGCCAACTGAGGCACCATCGCGGCGACGATCTTGTCGTGCGTGTCCAGGTGACCGAGTGCTACCAACACGTGCGCGGTCAGCCGCGCCGACGCCGACTTGAGGTTCTTGAGGCAGACATCGCGCGTGTCGGCGTTGCCCGGCTGCGAACCCGCTGCCGCGCGCAGAAGCGGGCCGAGAACGCGGTCGCGCTTCTCCTTCTTGATCGCCGCCAGCAGCGCTGGCACGGCCACGGGCATCTCGATGGTCTCCAACGCACCGGCGACCCTCACGAGAATGGGCGCGCTCTTGTCGCCCAGCAACGCCGTCAGCGGTTCGACGGCCAGGTAGTTGCCCTTGCGGCCGAGCGCGCCGATCGCGGCCAACCGCGTGGCGTCGTCGTTCTTCGCCGCGCACATCTTCAGCACGGCTGGCATGGCCCGCGGATCCTCGGCAGAGCCGAGCCCGCGCAGGGCCGTCTCGCGCACCTCTAGGTTGCGGCTGTCCAGATCCTCGAGCCATGACGTGACGCTGGCGCGCTCACTGTCGACCAGGCCACCCTCGGAGTCCTTGCCGAAATCGACCTGCAGGCCCTTGGTGTCGATGCCGCAGTCGTCGAGCGTCATCAGCAGACACTTGGCGAGCGTCGCCTTGGAGATCAGGTAGACCTTGCGGCGCAGCACGTTGCCCTTGGCGTCGCAGAACACGTGTTGGGGCGTGCATACCAAGTCGCCGACGAGCCAGCGATCGCGAGCCTTCTTTTCGATCGCCTGGTGATGCGCACACTGGATGCCGCGGAACTTGGCGCACCCGGCCTCGTCCCCCTTGTGTTCGCCGATGCAGGCAATCAGGCAGACGAAGTTGCCCAGGAGCTTGACGATCTGTGGATCCGTGTAGTGCTCCTTGACGGTCTGGTCGTTGGCCGGCTCGTTGTCCATCAGGAAGGCGACGAATAGTGGCTTGCCCTCGCTTTCCGCGCGCTTCATTGCGGCGTCGAAGTCCTGCTCCCAGAGGATGGTCGCGGCGGGCGTCGGCGCTGGCTTCGGTGGCGAGGCCTGCGCAAGCGTGGAGGTGAGGGTGAGAGAGAGACAAATGACGGCAATCGTCACACGTTGAAGAAGCACTCGATCCTCCTGTCCTTCGATGCGGGTGGCAGCCCCATGCAAGGCCCGAAACCTGATGTCTCTCGCGACAGTACACGACGCCGGGGGATCGCATATCCGCAACTTGCAGCATTCCAGCCCGCGCAGCATTCCAAACACCCGGGGCATGTGAAGCGAGACCCCGGTTTTTGGCATTCTCTGGAGCCGGCTTGGTAGAGTCCGACGCCGCATCACCCGCTCGCTCATCAACACGACCACCCAAGGAGCAAGAACACCATGGCCGGCAGGATGTCCAACAGGGATCGAATCCTCCACCTGCGCGCCGAAGCGGACGCAACGGCCAAGGAGAAGGAGGCTGCGCGCGCCGAGAAGGCGGCCCAAGCCCCGGCACCGCGCAAGTCGTCGAGCAGGTCGACGAGCAGGTCGACGAGCAGGTCGACGAGCAAAGCGATCGCGGCGCCAACGAAGGGCCGCATCCGGATCGTTTGGAACGTGTGCGATCCAAGTGGCAAGGAAGTGAGGCAGTTTCCCTACGCGCAGGAGCAGGAGGCGCGCACTGAAGCGGCGGAGCTGACGACATCGACCGGCCGCACGCACTTCGTCATGAAGGCCGACGTGCCGTTCAACTAGCGGCGCGGACCGCCTTCACGCGGGACTCGGCCCGGCATTCCCACTCAGCCGTCCGACTCGGCGCGCTTTCGCCGACCACCTCGCCGGCCGGTGTCCGATCCGGCTGCATCGGAAACGCCCGTTGGCGATTCGGACTCGCCTTCCCCGACCTTCAAGAACTGGCGCAGCGCGGCGCGCACGACTTCGTCGTCGGAGGTGAACTTGCCATCCCGCACCTGCTGGTAGACAGCCTGGGCGAGCTCCATCGGAAGGTTGACGCTGAGCGTCGCGGCTCGCAGGTTCTTGGGCATTGGGTAAGACTAACCGGCGGCGCGGCGCCCGCCGAATACCCTTCTCGGCGCTGTTCACGCGCGGCGCCACCATGTGACGGCCACTCGCCAATAGCCAATCCGACCCACATGCCACGCTTTCGCCACCGACCGCTGCTGTCGGCTCTGCTCGCGCTCGCGTCGTGCACCGCGCCGCCGCCGGAGCAAACCGTCGCCTGGCCGCAAGGAGCAGGCCCCAAGGGCAACTGGACCGCCGTCGGGCCCGAGCCGCCGCTGCACTTCTCGGCAGCTACAGGCAACAACATCCGCTGGCGCACGCCGCTGCCCGAGACGGGGCAAGGGGGCATCGCCGTCGCCGCCGGTCGCCTGTTCTTGACCACGATGGCGCCGTGGAACGGCGAGCCGCTGTCCGCAAGCGACGCGGAGCTCTACGCACACGCCATCGAGAAGCGCAAGGTGGTCGGCAAGCACATCGACGCCCTGTGTCTGGACGCCGCGAGCGGCGAGATCCTGTGGACGCGGCGCATCGAAGGCGAAGTGCCGTCCATTTACAGCTACCCGTTCTCGGATGCGACGAGCGCGTCACCGGTGGCGACCACAGACCATGTGTGGTTCACCAACGCGGGCGGCCAGGTCGTCTGCTTCACGCACGGTGGCGACCTCGTGTGGCAACGCCGCTTCCACCCGACCTACGACGGCCCGTTCAACAAGCAGTTCGAGCCGTTCGTGGTCGAGGACCCCGCACGCGGCTATGGCTCGCGCACGTTCGTGCACATGGAGCCGTTTGCCGTGGGGTCGGGGGCACGCTGGCACTTGATGGTTGGGCTCGATGCCGCGACCGGCGCCGAACTGTGGCGCAGCACCGATGCGCTCACCCAGTACAACGCGCCGATTCTCGTGGCGACCGAAGACGGGCCGTGCGTG